>JBARYO010000105.1:0-6139 GCA_049647905.1 Elainellaceae cyanobacterium
GCCGAGAGACATTGCGGCTGCTCAAGTTATCAATGCCCGTGGAATTTCGGGTACTCAAATTGCCTGTGGAGCCGAGGTAGCGGGGATGTGGGAAACCATATCTAGCCAACTGGCCCAGAAGCAGGAACCTCATCGGGTGACCGATGAAGCCCGCGATCTATCGCGTCAGCGATGAGCGTCGGGAGTATTCACGTCAATGTGCAATAGGATGGCGACAGGATCCTGGCTAGGGCTCTTGATTGGTAACACCCAGCTCCACTGGGGCCGGTTTGAGCAGGGCACTCTAGTGGCGCATTGGCAACAGCCACACTTCGACCCAGCTCAGCCCCAGCCCAACTCAAATCTCGGGATCCCCAGCCCAGAGCCAACAGTAACGCCCCTCGACAACGTTCCCGCCGCTCACCGCCCGCTATTGGCTGTCAAACAGGTCTGTTTAGCTTCTGTAGTGCCCCAGCAAACGTCCTATTGGCAACCCTACTGCCAGCAACCCATTACTCTAGAGCAGATCCCCCTACAGGGCACCTATCCTACCCTAGGCGTAGATCGAGCCTTGGCCCTTTGGGGTGCTGGGCAGCACTGGGGATTTCCGGTTCTCGTCGTAGACGGCGGCACGGCCCTGACCTACACAGGAACAGACGCTACAAAAACCCTGGTGGGCGGAGCCATTTTACCGGGGCTAGGTCTACAGCTGCGATCGCTGCATCAGTCTACGGCCCTGTTGCCCATAGTCAAGCTGAATGCTGAGCCGACAGGACCGCTGGACGTGCCCACAACCCGGTGGGCGAAAACCACCGAGGCTGCTATCCAGAGCGGCATTTTCCACAGTGCGATCGCCGGGGCTGAGTCGTTCCTCCAGGACTGGCGATCGCGATTTCCCCATAGTCCAGTTGTGTTTACCGGAGGCGACGGGGGCTGGCTTTACCATAGTCTTTCGGTCGAACTAAGACCGCACACTTACTACGAGCCTAACCTTGGGCTGTGGGGACTACAGCACATCTGCCGCAGAACAAATGCGCAGCGTTAGGCAATTGTCGTCTTGCCCTCAAAATAGTCAGAGAGCTGCTGGGCATGGTCATGGGCCAGATCCTCCAAGACAATATCGCTGCGGTCGAAGGCTTTGACATGCTTAATTTCTACCTGATCTTGGACCTGAAAGTCTCCAGTCACCGCCACCTCAATCGAAATGCTGATGGCGTGGAAGCGTGGATCGCGCTTGGGTGAGGAGTAGACCCCAACGAGCCGGCGGATTGCCACAACCTCTAGGCCTGTCTCCTCCGCCATCTCCCGGTGAACAGTGGCCGTCAGATCTTCTCCCCAATCGGTCATACCTCCAGGAAGGGACCAGCGACCGCTATCGCGACGTTTTACTAATACGATGCGCCCATCCGCCAAAACTGGGATAAGAGTGGCTCCCACGATCGGATGCCGCAGGATGGCCCCAAGACCAGATTGAAATACATGCCAGAGCTGACCGAGCATAGCGTTGTCTCAAAGGGATGGTGGTGTCAAATAAACAGGATGGTGCGTCGTACCACTCAATAGCATCAGCAAGACGACGCCATCTCGCCAATTGTGACTAATTAACTCAGAGACTGTCTACTGTATCGTGGGACTAGCGCTGGCGATAATTCGCGGTGTCTCCCACAAATCATCACCAGATGTATGACAAATTATTAAAAAATGAGAAGCTGTTACGTTTTTTAGTAATTTGGAGTAGAGCGGCTAATTCGTTGGTCCGTATGATGATCGGCGCAAAATCTTTTTAGAAGAGTTGTTGAGCTGCATGGGTGGTAAGGACACTGCCAAACACAGTTTGGGTGAACTGCTGTCTAAAGCCATGTTGTTAGGGAGAGCTATGTTAAAACGGTCTATTCTGCTGGTCGCGATCGCTATTTTGTTCGCATTTCAACTCATTGGGGGCGCTAATGCCCTTGAACTTGATGCTGAGACGCGCACGATTCCGATAAATGATCAAGGGGACACGATGGTCCTCAGCCTTGAGCAAATTAAAACGGGACGGAAGGAATTCAATACCGCCTGTGCCAGCTGCCACCTCGCTGGTGTCACGCGCAACAACCCCAATATCGACTTGAGTCCTGAAGCACTCGAACTAGCCACTCCCCCACGGGATAATCTGGCCGCTTTAGTGGACTACATGAAGGAGCCGACATCCTACGATGGTGCCTTCGATATTTCAGAAATCCACCCAGCCGTCAAGTCCTCTGACATCTTTCCAAAGATGAGAAATCTTTCCGAAGATGACCTAGAGGCGATCGCCGGTCATATTCTGCTCCAGCCAAAGGTCAACGCAGCACGCTGGTCCGGCGGCAAGGCTTACTATTAAGCCCTTAGTTCTGCGCTACTAGCGCGGGAGTCAATACTTATCGCTAATGTCTGCGGGGTACTCAGTTGCCCCGCAGACATTGTTTTACGATGTTTGATGCTCTATTTTGTGCTTGTTTGTGGGATGGGTTTCCAACGGTTTGTCCGGCTTTATCGACACCATCTCTCTGGCCAAAGACACCATGCTTATGCTTGCCCGTTAACGCCTCTGCGCTCACCCATCCGTCTTACGACCTCGCAACGTCAACGCCTGAAACAACAGGGTCTCAACAGTGCTACGATTGCCACATAACAAGAAAAAAGACAATCTCAAGGAAGGACGTAAGACGTCATGTTTGAAGGTATAGAGAAGTCGATATCAATCGACGGACGCGATATTCAACTTCGGATCAATTTTCTCGCACCACAGGCTGGTGGTTCAGTGTTGCTCAGTTCCGAGGGTACCGCTGTTTTGGTCACCGCCACCCGCTCATCAGGGCGCGCGGGCATTGATTTTCTTCCCCTCTTAGTCGATTACGAAGAGCGACTGTACGCAGCAGGGCGGATTCCAGGTGGATTTCTGCGCCGTGAAGGCCGTCCACCAGAGAAGGCCACGCTGACGAGCCGCCTGATCGACCGTCCGATGCGGCCGCTGTTTCCGCAATGGATGCGGGACGACATTCAAATTGTGGCCACAACGGTGTCGATGGATGAGCGCGTCCCACCAGATGTTTTGGCCGTCACCGGAGCCTCGCTGGCCACGCTGCTAGCCCAAATTCCATTCAGTGGCCCCATGGCAGCGGTGCGCGTTGGCCTATTGGGAGATGACTTCATCATTAACCCAACCTACGAAGAGATTGAAAAGGGCGACCTCGACCTGATTGTTGCCGGATCTCCCGAGGGCGTGATCATGGTGGAAGCTGGCGCGAACCAGCTGCCGGAGCAGGATGTGATCGAGGCAATCGACTTTGGCTACGAAGTAGTCCGCGACCTGATTCAGGCTCAGCTGGACATTATTGAATCCCTAGGGCTGAAGACGGTGCAGGCAGAAGCGCCGACGATGGACGCCAAGCTAGAGGATTTTGTTCGCGATCGCGCCACGGCAGACGTGAAGCAGGTGCTCTCACAGGTCAAGCAGTCTAAGGCGGAACGCGACGACGCCTTAGATGAGATCAAAGCCAAAATTGGTGAGCAGATCGCCGAACTGCCGGAAACCGATCCGCTTCAGGTCGCTGTGGCAGCAGACCCCAAAGCCATGGGCAAGATATTTAAGAGCGTTACCAAATCACTGATGCGCAAGCAAATTGTGGATGAGGGCGTGCGCGTCGATGGGCGCAAGCTAGATGAAGTGCGGCCTATTCGCTGTAGCACCAGCGTCCTGCCCAATCGCGTCCATGGCTCCGCTGTGTTTCAGCGTGGGTTGACCCAGGTGATGTCTGTGGTGACCTTGGGCACCCCCGGCGATGCTCAGGATATGGACGACCTCCACCCGGACGACTCCAAGCGATACCTGCACCACTACAACTTCCCCCCCTACTCCGTGGGAGAAACTCGGCCCATGCGATCGCCCGGTCGGCGGGAAGTTGGCCATGGCGCATTGGCGGAGCGTGCCATTATGCCTGTGCTGCCGCCGAAGGTAGACTTTCCCTATGTGGTGCGGGTGGTGTCGGAGGTTCTGTCCTCCAATGGCTCTACCTCAATGGGGTCCGTCTGCGGATCGACCTTGTCCTTGATGGATGCTGGCGTACCGTTGGCAAAGCCAGTCAGCGGCACCGCAATGGGCTTGATCAAGGAAGGGGAAGAGGTGCGGATCTTGACCGACATTCAGGGCATCGAAGACTTCTTGGGTGATATGGATTTCAAGGTGGCGGGTACCGATGCCGGTATCACGGCGCTGCAGATGGATATGAAGATCCACGGATTGCCCATGGCGGTGATTGCAGAAGCCATCAATAAGGCGAAGCCCGCCCGGATGCATATCCTCGGCAAAATGCTAGAAGCCCTGCCTGAGCCGCGAGAGGAGATGTCTCCCTATGCGCCTCGCCTGCTGACCCTGCATATCGACCCTGACCTCATTGGTATGGTGATTGGCCCTGGCGGCAAAACGATTAAGGGGATTACAGAACAGACTGGAGCCAAAGTTGATATTGAGGACAGTGGCTTAGTCACGGTATCTTCCGTCAATGGCGACAGCGCCAAGAAAGCCCGCAGCATTATCGAAGGCATGACGCGCAAGCTGTCTGCCGGAGATGTCTATGTGGGTCGGGTGACGCGCATCATCCCCATCGGAGCCTTCGCTGAGGTTCTGCCTGGTAAGGAAGGCATGATCCACATCTCTCAGCTGGCCGACTACCGCGTCGGCAAAGTAGAAGATGAGGTTGCCGTGGGCGACGAAGTGGTTGTCAAGGTGCGGGAAATTGACAACAAGGGTCGGGTTAACCTGACGCGCCTGAACATCCACCCCGATGAGGCCGCTGCTGCTCGAGCCGAGGTTGAAAGCTAAGCGCCGAGGTCTGCAACCATGGCTGGAATAGCGCCTCCCCATCCGGTATCGTATCTCCTGCTAGAAAACCTCGCGTTTCTAGCGGTGAGTACTCTGTTCTTGGCCACGGTCGGCTATCTATGGCGCGGCCTTAAACCGTTCTCCCTGCCTGAGCCGCTGCCCAGCTGGTTTGCGCTGTGGTTTGGCTCGGTGCAGTTTTTGGGGGGCGTTGTGCCAGCGATCGCCCTAATTTGGGGGATCTGGCAAGGCAGCGCCCCTGTCTTGCTTGCCCTGATTCCCTATCTTGTGGTGCTGGTTCTGCAAGTCCTGACAGAAAGCATTGCTATACGTCAGGCGAAATCAGTCGTTTGGGTCATGGTGCCCTACCTCTACGTGCCTTACCGCATCTGGCAGCTTTGGGAGGGGTGGCTTTGGCTCGATGGAGCGGCATCAACCTGGCTAGGCTGGCTGCTCGCGTTTGAGGCAGTCGTGTGGTTGGCGAATTACCTCCTGGATCTTGCCCAACTGCCTCGACTACTTCAATGGCCCCAAGATCCGTGAGTCTATCTGAGGGGGGCACCAGGGAGTATGCTGGAACCCATACTGGAACCCATACTGGGGCTCGTGGTGCAATGAACTGCACTCGCCGCCTGCTCGCCATCGCTTTAGCCGGGTGGATGACGGCTTGCCAGCCCTCCACCTCACTCTTTGCTGACCAGCCCCTGCAAGCCGGAGAGTCCCTCAAGATCGGCGTCATGGCGTCGGAAGCTGGCACCTACTCAAATGTGGGGCTTCCTATTCTGAGTGCGCTGCTGCTGCTGCGAGATACCGTCAATGCCTGCGGCGGCGTGAACCGCGCTCCCATCACGCTGGTCATCTACGACTCTAGTGACGATCACGGTGGGCCTGCAGCGGGCCTGCGCTACCTCGTCAATGAGGTTGGCGTCCATGCCATTGTCGCGGCGTTTGAAGCCCCCATTGGGGTAGACACATTGGCGATCGCGTTGGACCGGAACGTCAGCGTGCTGTCCCCCACGACAGCAACAACGGTACAGCCAAGACGCCGCTCATCTCTCAAGGGTTGGGGGCAGCTCAGTTTGACCGAAACCCAGCAGGCTCAGGCTCTAGCGAAGCTGGCGATCGCCCGAAAATGGCAGCGCGCGGCTGTACTGGTAAGCGATACTGAGCATGGGCTGCGGTTTAAGCAATCCTTTACGCGTGCCTTTGAAGCCCTAAGCGGAACCGTCGTTACGCCTGATGTCTCGGTAGACTATTCCACCCGTTGGGTGGCAGCAGACCGGCCTGAAACACCGGCACCCTCCTTTCCACCACCAG
>JBARYO010000106.1:0-3896 GCA_049647905.1 Elainellaceae cyanobacterium
GAAGCGCTCAACCGGCACCAGATCTTCTGCCCCAGACAACACAAACGTGTCCCAATCCTCCGGGTTCGCAGAGCGATCTCGATATTGAGGTAATCCCTTCGCGGTCTTGCGCATAACGCCGGGGATACTTAAGCCCCAGCCTGACCCAAACGGGCCATTGCCATTGCCGGTGCTGTAAACAATGCTGAGCTGCGGCTGCAAACCATTGCGCCCTGGAGGCAGGGCGATCGGCACTGAGAAGTTGCCCGTGCCTGATTGCAGATCAGGGGAGAAGGTTTCACCGATGCCATGCAGCGCTCCGCCGCCCTGTGGCAAAGTAATGATCTGGCTGGAAGTCCCGGACTTATTGCTCACCGCAATACCCTTGGCGGAAAATTAAAAACTACCTACAACGAAAATTTGGTAGATGTATAGACGTCCTAGATCTGTTAGATTTTCTCACATATAACTCATCAGAGGTGGTGAGCTATATGTGCTCAGTTCAGATACTTGAATGTGTCAATTAATACCAAAAACGCACGATTCTTATAGGGTGCTTTCATATCAATTTCTGTCAAAAGAGCCTTAAAAGCCTTGCCAGGAAAGAACTCTAAGTTTCAATTTAATCTAGTCAGAAGCCTGCCGGCACTTTCTTGTTGTCAAAACTAGAACTCTTTTGAGCACAAGAATCGTGTCGCCCAAGTGTTGCAAATATTTTTATTTTGACATTTACTGAAGTATTGGCGGAAGTGTAATTGACAGTTTTATATACTTTTAGGGCAAAAACTTAGTCCAACTAATCAGCCACGTATTTTCCTCATGGCATATTACCTCATTATCTTCTGCATTGAAGTTACCTTTACCGGACTGCTGATGCATCATAGTTGGCTCCTCCAATTCCTCGGGCTGTCGCTGTACCCAGCCTTAAGCGAAGGGTAGCGAACTGGGCGACCTGGAACAGTTGATTGGCAACTCAAGTGGATCCGTCAAGCGAATACTGTTTACTGTACTCGTGCGATCACCCTGGCATGGATAGATCAGGCCATTGGACTAGTGCTTAAGTACCCACATCAGCAACTTTGCTTGCCTATTAAGCCCCCTGATTTAGCTAGCGTTTGTTGTCACGACCTCAGGGTGCCTCATGTTCAAAACGCCATCTGCCATTCCTTGAGCGGCTGTATCAGCAAGGGTCTGCCAATCTTCCTGGGTCAACAGTTCACTCAGTAACCTGACGGTCTGGGATCGATAATTATTTTGAGCCAAAGGCGAAGAGCTTCCAGTATCAGCGAGTAACGCCTTTACCAAAGTTTGCTGTTCTGGGCTGAGGTACTGTAAATGGTGGCGAATGAGCCGACGAGCTTCTGTGTAGGTGGCCTCAAAACTCAAGCCCAGTTGCCAAGATTCCATCCAACCGCGAAGTTCTGAAAATAGAGTGGATTGCAGCTTGACTATCTGAAGCTGCTCTACCGTGGGCGCGCCCAAGCGAGTGGCATAGTCTCGCAGGGCCAAACCCGCGTCAACATTTCCGCCGCAATCTGCTTCAACCTGCGCCGATTCCTTCAGCCAGTCTTCGTTAGCGCATAGATCCATCAGGTTGCCGGTCTGTGCGAATTGCTCTGCTAGTCTGCGCTCATCCATAGGAAGAATTTGGGGTACCGAACCGTTCAGGTTTGAATTGCGCCGTACTCGAAGTATACCAAGTCCTCTTTTTCTGGGTCGGTTCCATAGTCAGGCATCTGAAGACGGCGATAAAACGCTTCTGATTGGGGTAAGGCATGAAGCCCCACTCGTCCTCTGTATCCCAGTTCCAGGCTACGTTGGCGGGCAAAGAGCAAGAGCGTTCGCCCCACCCCTCGGAAAAATGGCGGCTGCTCCAGACTGCTCCGATTCCAGGGGGCGGAGGCCAGGGCTTCCACATAAACCAGACGGGAGGACGGCTGCACCTGCGACCGGTGCCATTGGGTTTCGAGGAACATAAGCCCCTGGGTTAGTTCCTCAGCTTCCAGCGCATAGGCCTCATAGCGGCTCTCCTGTTCTGACTGGCGGCGCTTATAGTCCCATATCCATCCCGCATCAGATTGGCCTGTTACATCCAGAAGACCCTGCCAGATGGTTTGAAAGTCATCCTGGTGGCGCTGCTGCATGGTGCAAATCAGCCCACTGACAACTTGCCCCTGGCCAGTGAGGAGCTGTGCAGGACGTTGAATCATCAATCACAGGGTTCCAAAATTCCCCATCATCATAGAGTCCGCTGACTGAGTCGCAATGGCGGTTGAAAGCTTACAACGTCAAGAAAGGTTAACGGTCAAGAATATCTATCAAAAACTTGAGCTCAATAGATAATTATCTATCAGATATCACGTCCAAGGCTTACCAGACCTTAAAGCAAGGATCTTTGGTTAGATCAAATTTAGTTCAGGAAATTTTACTGACTCTGAAAGTATTTTATATCAAGCTTTTCGAGCTATGAGTTACTGCCTTACAAGCAGGATGTCACTGGTTCGAGTCCAGTACCGCCCATTCAATCCGAATCCTCATGCTACCGTGGAATATGGGTTCTGCAGATTTTCAGTGCATAGCTGTTGATTGAGAACTGGACGTGAGTGCGATCGCTCACAGGGCTGTTGTGATAACGGCAATGGTTAGTGCGATGGACCACAATTGAGATGCGATCGCTCGACCCTTTAATGTGACGGCTCGATCTTCTGTTGTGATGGTTCGATCCTTTAATGTGATGAGCTGATCTCTTAATGTGGTGGCTCGATCCTTGAATGTGATGGGTTGCATTTGAGATGCGATCGAGTAATCCCTTAATGCGATGAGCTGATCCTTTGATACGACGGCCCGATCCTCTCATGTGATGGTTCAATCCTTTGACGTGATGAAGCGTAACAGCGATGCGATTGCTACGATGGGCACTACGCCACTATTTGAACTGCGATCGCTATGGCTATACAGGCTGCAGGAAGTCTCTTCAATCAAAAGACCGTAGAAAATGCTGTTGAGGGCTTTTCTTTCCCCCTAGACTTAGCGAGGCGGCACCAGGTAATTCAGGAGTGGATTGCGTCTTTGCATTCTGGAAAGCTGGTGGAGGTCAAAGAGGTCTCACTTCACGGCCAGTTTCTCAACGATATTTTTCAGACGGTGCTGGGATACGGCTCGATTATCCAAAGCGATCGCTGGGAGCTACACGCCGAGCAGACCATCGCAGATGGAGGTGGATCGGCGGATGGGGCGATTGGGCTATTTAGCGCGACGACAGGTGTCAAGGGTAGGATCAAGCTGCAAGGCCGCGTTATTGCGCCGATCGAGCTAAAAGGCGCAAAGAATGATCTGGACCGCGCTGCAGGAGGCCGTCATGAGTCGGCAGTAGACCAGGGGTGGCGCTACGCCAACTACACAGCCAACTGCCGCTGGGTGATTGTCTCCAACTACCGGGAAATTCGCCTCTACCAAACCAGCAAAACCCCAGCCTATTACGAGCGCTTTCACTTGGAAGACCTGGAGGATATCGAAGCATTCAAGCGGTTTTACTATGTCCTGTGTCGGGACAACTTTTTGCCCAACAGTGTCGATGTGGCAGCGCGATCGCGCACGGATGAGCTGCTTGTCGAGTCGGACAACGCTGACGAGAAAGTTACTAAAAAGCTCTACCAGGATTATAAGCAGGTGCGACTGGCGCTGGCGAAGCACTTTCGGCAAACTGGACCAGAGACGTTGCTGGAGCGGGATATAACCCTGATTGCGACGGCGCAGAAGGTGCTATACCGGGTTTTGTTTATCGCCTTTTGCGAGGACCGGAGGCTGCTGCCGGAAAAGACGCTAGAAAAGGCCCACGATTACAAGAATCCCTACAACACTAGCTCTATTTGGGACCGATATAAGGCAGTGTTTGAGGCGGTAGATAAGGGCAATAG
>JBARYO010000107.1:0-1866 GCA_049647905.1 Elainellaceae cyanobacterium
GATTTGGGGCGGTCGAGGAGACGACTGGCTTGTCGGCGATGGGGCTAAACGAAAGGGGCAAGATGTATTTGTGCTCGCTCCCAACCACGGCACCGATAGAATTATTGACTTTCAGGTCACCACAGACCGCATTGGGCTGGCGGATGGCTTAACGTTTGATGCGCTTGAATTTTCTCAGTCCGGTAAAGACGCTGCTGTGGTGGACAGCACCTCTGGTGATACGTTGGCGCTGCTGCAAAACGTTGAGGCAGCGGCGCTGGGCAGGAACGTGTTTGTATCCGTTGAGAACGGCACTAGGCCAGAGCGTTCAGTGTCAGATGAAGCGCTCCCCGCAGAGCCAGATAGCGCTCCAATAGCGGTAGCTATGCCTGACCCTAGACAAGCTATCCCTCCGACCAAGGCCTTTGCTTCCAAATGGCGCGGCGATTTTTCGAAGGATTGGGAAGCGCGATGGGACGTGCGGCAAAAAGGCGCTTGGGGAGACGATAACTTCGAGGTTCTGCCTAGCACAGGTGATGGCAATATCCTCCGCGTACATTACCCCAAAGGCTCTGCCGCCCCTTCGGTGAGCCGTAAAGATGGCGTGCCTATTGGCGGGGGCCAGTTCTACGCCGACTTGGATCTACCGCCCCAAAACCGTTTACGCCTCAGCTATGACCTGCGCTTTTCTGATGACTTCGACTTTGTCAAAGGCGGCAAGCTTCCAGGTTTATTTGGCGGTGCAGGGGCCAGCGGCGGCAATATTCCTGACGGCACTAACGGCTTCTCTGCTCGACTGATGTGGCGACGGGATGGGCAGGGCGAAGTCTATGCTTACCTGCCCACCAGTGACGGCTACGGCACCTCCATCGGTCGCGGCGCTTGGACATTTATGCCGGGCCAGTGGCACACCGTGGAACAAGAGGTGGTGCTCAATCAGCCCGGCCAGGACGATGGACAGGTGCGGGTGTGGCTTGATGGCAACCTAATGCTGAAGGAGAGCGGACTCATCTTCAGGACGACGGACAAGCTAAAGCTAGACGGCCTCTTCTTCTCAACTTTCTTCGGCGGCGGCGATCGCTCTTGGTCGACTCCAAAGGACGTACATATCGATTTTGCCAACTTCAGCGTCGGTTCAGGGCCTTAGAACCTAGCGTTTGGGACTGATAGTCGTCATCTCGATCTTTCGGTAGCGTCTGATAAAATGCTCACCAAACGCGCTGTCTGCAGCGCAGGCATACCTATCTAACCCCACCAGAGCCGTCAGATGAGCCAGACCATTCAAACGTCGATCACAGCGGAGGACACCAAACCTACCCCACAGCGCCTGCAGCAGCTGCCCAGCGGCGAGCGCTACCTCTATGAGCTGTTTAGCCTGATCGAGGCGGGTGACCTGGCAATTGTCAATCCCGATGGTGAGCGCTTCCAGTTTGGCACCCCCGGCACCGGCACCCCCCTTGAGCTCCAGATCCACAACCCCAAAACCTACGACCGCGTCTTCGCCTACGGCAGCTTGGGCTTCTGCGAAGCCTACATGGAGGGCTGGTGGGACGAGAAAAGTAATAATCTTGTTGAGCTGATCGGCTTGCTCTACCGCAGCAATGTCTACGCCAAAGCCCGCAATCGCATCACCCCTGGCCTGCTGTTCAAGGTCATTACTCAGCGCCTGCGCACTGTGCCCACCCACATCCAAAATAGCCGCAGCAACGTCCAGTACCACTACGACCTAGGCAACAACTTCTACCAACAGTTCCTCGACCCCACCCTCACCTACTCCTGCGGCTATCAGCGCCACCCCACCGACACCCTAGAGCAGATGCAGCTGCAAAAGTATGAGCTGATCTGCCGCAAATTGGCCCTCAAAGAAGGGGAGACTCTGATAGATAT
>JBARYO010000108.1:0-2354 GCA_049647905.1 Elainellaceae cyanobacterium
CGATGCTCCAGATTTAGACGATAGTCGCGGAGCTTGCGAATATCGATCGCTGCATTCTCAACGTAAGGCAGTAGCGTTGTCGAGTCCACGGGCTAAAGCACATTCGGCATATCCGCCAAAGAATGCCCAGTTTCGCGATCGCCCTACCGACTTCCCCAAGGCCGCTGCAGCACAGCAATTACCTCACCTATATTGAACGGCATGGGAAAAGCCGGAAAAGCCTTGAAGAAGGTTCTTGAAACCTATAGCATCAGCCAAAACCGCCTAGCCGTTACCATGGGCATTAGCCGCACCACCGTCAACCAGTGGTTTAACGAAACCCGAGATCCCCTCGCTGAATCTATTCCCGACATCGTCGCCGCCCTCGAAGCCTTAGACGCTGAAGCGGCCAAAGACTTCGTCGCTTTCTACCTGAACCGCAACGCTGACGGAGAACCCTTAGATCGCTAGTTTTCCATCAGCGATCGCTACCATAACTCAAACGATAACCGCTACTGCTTAAGCAAAACCACCTATCGCTGACAGCAATACAACAAACGCTTAAGCAGAACTCCCTAACCAGGAAGCAGATGTCGAAACCGCTTAAGCATTAGGCAGTACTGCTTACTGTTTCATAAGGAGCGCTTAAGCGTTTGTCGCGATCGCTTAAGCAAAACAAAGAACGGCTTACTGAATCACTCAACAGCATCTGCCAAACGATAAAGCGATCGCCCTCCCCCTAAAAGACAACCTGCCGCACATTGGCCCAACAGTGCATAATTTTCAACTATGAATCCTGCTCATACACCTGATGACTGCAGGTTTTTGATCAGTTCTAGCTGCAGCGATATTGTGAGATTACTGGCAAAGACAGACCAGACATTCAAAGACTCTCACCGGTAGGTATCCCCATGCAGACCATCCAACAACGCCTTCAGCACAACACATTTGAACTCATCGCCCCCCAGCCATCACTAGGCGATCGCGTCCGTGCTGCACTCCATACCCTGAAGGAATTTACCCTTAATCTGGCGACCTCAACGCAAGAGCCCAAGATTACGGTATCCCAGAATCGCGTCGGTCAATCACAGTGGACTGTTTATGACCCCACTAACGGCTACAGAAACACCTTCGCATCTGAAGATGAGGTGCAGACTTGGATCGAGAACCGGTATCGGTAAGCGTGCCGCGTTCTTGCACAGAGCACTCTTAGCGATCGCCAGCAGCCTAAACTACCGGCGATCGCCCTAACTCTCACATTGGCGGGAATGACGTTACGCCAATCGGGATTAACAGATGGACATCACCTTCTCGCGCTCGGTCGGCACATCGTAGCGGTCAAGCATCATCACCTTGTGCCAAGCCGCGACGAAATCCTTGACCATCCGCTCCTGACCATCGTCAGCGCCGTAGACCTCGACAACCTGACGCAGCTCCGCGTTCGCACCGAAGATGAGGTCACAGCGAGTGGCCGTGAACTTCGTTTCGCCCGTCTTGCGATCGGTGATATTGAACATCATCTCGCGGTCGTCAGCTGGCTTCCACTCGTAATCCATGCTCGTCAGGACGCGGAAGAAGTCGTTAGTCAAGACACCCGGGCGATCGGTAAAGATGCCGTGCTTCGAATGGTCCCAATTCTGGTCGAGGGCGCGCATGCCGCCGACGAGGGCCGTCCATTCAGGCGCAGTCAGCGTCAGCAGCTGGGCGCGATCGAGGAAGATGCGCTCTGGCTGCACCCGGTAGCCAACGGCGCTATTATGGTAGTTGCGGAAACCATCTGAGACCGGCTTCAGCCAATCGAAGCTCTCCACATCGGTCAGCTCTTGCGTTGTATCCATCCGCCCTGGGGTGAATGGAACAGTAACCTCAACCCCAGCATCTCGCGCCGCCTTCTCCACAGCAGCGCCGCCGCCCAGGACAATTAGGTCCGCCATGGAAACTTTCTTATTGCCCAACTGAGCGCCGTTGAAGTTCGCCTGAATACGCTCCAGCGCAGATAGAACCTGGCTCAGCTCCTGCGGGCGGTTCACTTCCCAGTCCTTTTGTGGGTCGAGGCCAACCCGCGCCCCGTTTGCGCCGCCGCGCTTGTCAGAGTCGCGGTAGTTTGACGCCGAGGCCCAAGCGGCAGACACGAGGGCGGAAACCGAGAGTCCACTGGACAAAATCTCGTTCTTGAGCGACGCGATATCGCCGTCGTTGACCACCTCGTGATCCAGCGCCGGAATCGGGTCCTGCCAGGGCAGATCTTCCGCCGCCACTTCTGGGCCAAGATAGCGACTCTTTGGGCCGAGATCCCGGTGAGTCAGCTTGTACCAGGCTTTCGAAAACGTGTCGCTGAAGTAGCTAAAGTCGTTGAGGAAGCGCTGGCAGACCTC
>JBARYO010000109.1:0-2599 GCA_049647905.1 Elainellaceae cyanobacterium
GCTCCAGCCCGGCGTGACCTGGTGGCGGTTACGGACGAGACTTGGCAGGGTATGGCGACCTTGGCCCAAAGCCTGCCTCTACCTACGATCCTCCAGGCCCAACAGCGGTTACGAGAGAGTGAGGTGCAGGTGAAGTCATCAACCCAGCCGCGATTGTGGTTGGAGGTGGCACTCATGGGGCTACTGCCATCCAGCTTGACGCTGCTGACGGCGACAGTCGGTGAGGGGGCAGTACCCCGGCCTGCCTCCAGCGCGACGGACAAGCCAGCCTATAAACGCGCTGATGAACCGCTGCCCGACAGCGCTACCCCAGAAGCAAGACCCAAGCCTCTCCACTCGGATGCACCACCAGCGGCATCGCCACCAGCGGCTCCGTTATCTAAACCTAGAACCGCACCTGAGGCTAGACCAGCCCCAGCCGCGGCGGCACCGTCACGCGAGGCAGAGCCCAAGTCCGCTGTCCCTGCAAAGCCACCCACCGTCACGACAGCTGCAGCTGCTGCACCTGAGTCACAGCCTACACCCGACACCCCCCCAGCACCGCCTCAGGTCGATCTAGCACAAACGTGGCAAGAGGTGCTTCAACATTTACGGCCTCCTGGGATTCAGGCCCTATTAGATCAGCATGGGCACCTAATGCAGTTTGATGGCAGAGTGGCGCGAGTGGGCATTGTATCGTCGCCACTGATGAAGATAGCGGAGCAGCGGGTCAAAAATGTTGAGCTCGCCTTTGACGCAGCGTTAAAGGCGCAGGTTAGCGTGACGTTTCAGGTGACGGGACAGACTAGTGCGCCTCAGCCCAGTGCGTCTTCAGCGACCGCGCCTCTCGCCTCTCAGCCTTCTGGTCCGCCTTCTGGTCCGCCTTCTGGCTCTCCTTCTGGCCTACCCTCTAGTCCACCTCTCCCCCCTTCATCTCAGCAGCAAGGAAAGCAGAGGCCAGCTCCTTCAAGCTTGGACTCGCCATCAGCGTCACCAGCCTCGTCAGAGCGATCGCCCCAGATAGTCTCAGCGTCTGACAGGCCCGCACCACCGCCGCCACCCCCCTTGGATGACGATAGCGCTGTACGGGCCGCTAAAAGCTTTGCCGAGATGTTCAACGGTCAGGTGATCGACTGGAACGAGGATTCAGAGTTACTTCCAGTCTCTGACAGCCGAGGGAGCACCGAGACTGCAGAGCAGCCCGAAGTGCCACTAGAGAATGGAAGGCCAGACATTGACGTCCCATTTTGATCGAGCTTAGCCGCTTACTGAATTTGCTGAACCTGCGCCCGCAGGCCAGTGTTGACCAATTGTCGCTGCATTTGAGTGGCATTCTCCATCCGCTGGTATGCCCCCGCCTGCATTACAGGGCTACCGTTAATGCGGGTCAAGAAGGAGCCAGGGGCGATCGCCTGCACCAGGGCTTGGTCCTGGGGGCTACGGGCCTCAACGAGCACCCGATAGCGGGGAACGGGGCGCTGTGCACCTCCTGTTGCCGCTGATACCGTGGCCCTCCCTCCCATATTCCCTAGGGGAGCGCGAGACGCAGGAACGGGGAGCAGGTTGCGGTTGCGGGGCGGTGGCGTTGCAGCAACGCGTCGAGGCAAAACGGATTGTGTCGCCGCCACGGGCATGACGGCCATCTGGTCCCTGGGCTGACGGGTAACCGATCGCAGGGGGAGTGCGGCGGCGATCGCCACGGTCGGCAGTGCCCCAGGCTGATTTTGGATGCTCTGGTTCTGGATGCTCTGGATATCCTGGTTTTGGATCTCGGGTACTGGGGTAATCGCCGGAGGAACAACAGGAATCGGAACCCCACCGCTGACGGCATCCGCTGGTAACGCCGCCTGTCGTGAGGTCGCATTTTGCCCCTGCGGCGTCAGGTGAGTCCGGGCGACCTCGGGGGCATTTCTTAGGCTAGGAACCACCACACCATTTGTATCGACGCGGCCAGCAAGTTGAGCGGCGGGCGTCCCGGTGAGAAAGGCGTTGCCTGCTGCTGCGATAATTTGGTCCGAGGTCTGGGCATTGATGGCGTACTGGCCATTGCCGCTGAACTGATTTTCTCCCGGTTGGCCCTGGGTTCCCAAATCCGGCTGCGCCTGGGCAATCGCAACGACCCCATCTTGGCGATTGCGGGTGATGTGGTTTTGCCTTAGGGTGGGCCGCGATCGCCCCTGGATGACAATCCCTGAGCGGTTACCGCTGATGTAGTTCTGCAGCAGACGCGGAGTGGCTTGGTCGTGAATCGCTATGCCGTAGCCTGTGTCTTCGATGCGATTTGTTTGGATCAGGGGCGCTGCCGTCCCGCGGACCAAAATCCCATTACCTTGGTTTTGGTAGAACCGATTGTGGCGAATCGTAGGGCGGCTATTGCCGCCAACCACAACACCGTCCTGCTGACTGCCCCACAATAGGCAGTGGCTTACCGTTGCTGCTCCAGCCTCAACCCACAACCCATGCCCCTCTCGGTTCGACAGCGTTACGCCTCGAACTACAGCGGTTCCTGAGGCGATCACCGCTGCGTTTTGTCGACCTGCCGTACCACTGACAAAATTACCGCCACCGGCAATGACGACCCCGTCACCGTAGGCAGCGACATCACCCTCAAGGATTATCC
>JBARYO010000110.1:0-1529 GCA_049647905.1 Elainellaceae cyanobacterium
GGCTACAACACCCTGCGCCTAATCGCCATCGGCTCCCGCTACGCTGTCGATAACTGCCGCAACCGACTGCACCTTCTCGGCTACGCAGAACCTCGCGAATGGTCCCAACTGCTCCCCCTAAATGACCCCGACGGCATCCTACGGGGTCTCACTCCCACCGACGTCATGCGCATCCTCACCAAGCGGATAGCCCTGCCGCCCCAATAGCAGGCAGCTGAGTAGCAGCCCCAAGGCGTCTCGCTCCAACAATATTATTGGGGCGAGATTGGGGCGAGACGCAAGCATGCCGGACCTCAACCCTCTAAAGTCTCCAGCACCAATCTGTACCAAACTTGACGGCGCGATCGCAGATGGCATTACTATAAAACCCCACCCCACTTGTTAGATTAGCTACTAACACCGTTACGACGCCTCACTACACCCTATGACCTCCACCACATCGTCACTACCCACCGCACCCGTCGCCCCGCAGCATCCCAAAACCCTGGAAACCCACCGCAACCGCCGCAGTGACCCCTACCACTGGCTGCGCGATCGCGACGACCCCGCCGTCATCGACTACCTCAAAGCCGAGAACGCCTACACCGAAGCCGCCATGAGCCACACCGAGGCTCTGCTGCAGCAGCTCTACGACGAGATGCTGAGCCGCATTCAGGAAACGGATCTGTCGGTGCCCTACCGCTACGGCGACTACTATTACTACAGCCGCACCGAAGAAGGCAAAGCCTACGGCATTAACTGCCGCAAGCAGGGCAGCCTCGACGCCGACGAAGAAATTTTGCTGGACAGCAACCAGCTTGCGGAGGGGCAGGAATACTTCAGCTTGGGAGACTTTGACGTCAGCCCAGACCACAAGCTGCTGGCCTACTCCACCGATACCAATGGATCAGAGCGCTACACCCTGGTGTTCAAAACCCTGGGCAGCAATGCTCACTTTGACGAGCACATTGCCGATGTGGGCGGCGTGGCCTGGGCCAACGACAACAAAACCGTCTTCTACGTACGCATTGACGACGCCCATCGCCCCTACCAGCTCTGGCGACATCAGCTGGGCAGCGACCCCAGCGGCGACGTCCTGATTTACGAAGAGACAGACGAGTCTTTTTACGTTTCTGTGGGCACCACCCGCAGCGAGGCGTATCTGATGCTCTACATCAACAGCAAAGTCACCTCAGAAGTCTCCATACTGGATGCCGATCAGCCCCTAGGGAACTTTCAAATGATTCAGCCCCGGCAGCCCGGGGTAGAGTACTGGCTGGCCCACCATCCCGGCAATGGTGGCACCTCTGGTGACAGCAGCGATCCGGGCACAGACCGTTTCTATATCATCACCAACGAAGACGCCATCAACTTCAAGCTTATGGTGACGCCGGTCGCCACCCCTAGCAAAGACCACTGGCGCGAGGTCATTCCCCACCGGGAAGACGTCATGCTGAGCGATCTTGATGTCTTTGCCGACTACCTAGTGATCTACGAGCGGCAGGGCGGCTTGCCCACCATTCGCGTCCGCAACCTCGCTACAGCAGACG
>JBARYO010000111.1:0-2522 GCA_049647905.1 Elainellaceae cyanobacterium
CCCCCCGCCGGGGGGCGAACCCCAACACCATTTACTTATGGCCAGCCACTTACACCAGGTTACTCGCTAATTAAAACCGTTGGTAACGGCTTTACCCTCAATTGGGGTGGTTCCCACGGCATCATCAGAAGCCACTGCAGCCTCATCCGTTTGCACTAGGCTCACGCGAACCACAGGGTTGAAAACCTCTACTGCCTTTGGCAGAGTCAGCCACAAAATACCGTGGCGGTAGTCGGCCTCTATTCGTCCATTATCAATCGCATCCGCCAATGGAATCACGCGCCGAAACTTACCATAGCGGAACTCAGAGCGATCGCCCCGTCCTTCATCAAATCTGGGATCTGGGCGGTAGTCGCCAGAGATTGCTATGGCATCGCGGGATGCTTGAATATCTAAATTTTCGGGGTCAATGCCCGGCACCTGTAGCTTCAGCGTAAAGAACTCGCCGTCATCTATTAGCTCAGCAGGCGGAGTCCACATACTGGTTAGGCCATTGCTGGTGTCGCTGGCCGCTATCTCATCAAATACGTGATCGAGCTGTCGTCGGATAATCTCCATTTCGCGAAAGGGCTGCCAATATTGGGTCAGCATAAACTAGAGTTGCCTCCAAGTTACAAACATCAATTGGGGAAAGTAAGCAATCAAAATGCGAGCTCAAATACACTTAGATTTGGCTGCTATTGCTTGCTTCTGTCCACATTCCAATACTAACAAATATCTGCGATCGCACCAATCGGTAAACCCCACTTTTCGGGTTCGCTTTGCCGAATTCTGCAGGCATACTGAGAAAGGACCATTTAGCCATCCCCATCGCCGTCTTCGCCTCCCTCACCAGGGTCATCAATGCTGTTGACATCGCCATCGTCGCCCTTAAACGTGGGTTGCAAGTTGCGACTAGGGGAACTATTTTGGCGATCGCCCTTGCTCTTGCCGTTGCCAGTCCCGTTGCTGGCTTCTTCGTCCACCGACCCGTTCACCTGCACCGTGGGGCGATCGCCCATCTGGTCGAACCAGCCTTCCAGACTCTTCTGGAGGCCATCGCCAGGATGTAGCCAAATATCTCGCTGGGGGAACGGGATCGAGATATCGTCTAGTCCCTGCATCGCTAGCTTGAAGCGGCGGCGATATTCCCGCTCCACATCCCACTGCTTCATGGGCTTGGTCTTGATCCAGACGCGAACGATGATGGAGCTATCGCCAAAATCATCGACCCCGAGCACAGAAGGTTCTTCCAAAATCAGCTCCTGCCACTCGCCATCAGACATCATCTCCTGGCCCACTTCGCGAGCCAGGTCTAACAGCTCATTGATGTTTGCCTTATAGCTCACGGGCAGCTTGAGGTCGGCGCGTGACCAGCGCAGAGAATAGTTAGCGACGGCCTTGATGTCACTCATTGGGATGGTGATGAGCCGTCCGCTGGCATCGCGGAGTTGGGTAATGCGCAACGTAAGGTTTTCCACCAAACCGCCGTACTCACCAATTTCCACCACATCTCCGATGGCGAACTGATCTTCCAAAATAATGAAAAAGCCGTTGACCGTGCCCTGGATTAAGCCTTTGGCCCCTAGAGACAGCGCTAGACCAATGATGCCAACGCTGGCCAGCAGCACACCCAAGTTGATGCTGGTCAAGGCTAAGGCGACAACGACGCCAATGATGATCCAGGCGAAGGTGACTACATTTTTGACGACGCTGGTGATTGTTGAGACTCGAAGCTGTGTGCGGCGGGGCATCTCGTCGTATAGCTCATCCTCCGTAAACTGGGCTACGAAGCGGTCGACGAGGGCATAGCTGATGCGAATTCCGACGTAGGCTACGACAATAATAATACCGAGTACAAGGGGAATCTTAGTCCAGACCGGAAGTTCCTGCTGTAGCTCGCGGGTTTGGGGAAACAGCCCGGAGACTAAAAATACTGCGCCAATGAGAAGGCCCGCCTGTACCAAGGGCAGGACGCGCATCTGAACATCCTGCAGATGGTGCCACTGCTGCTCTTGAAAGCGATCGCTGGGGCGGCCATCCGTCAGCCCTCGCAGCGTCCACTGCAAGAGGCGATCGCTCCAGCGGGACAGCAGCCAGGCTAATGCCACCGCAACTGCCATAATCGCTCCAGCGGTGATGCTGTTGTGTCGCACCGCCTCTGGCTGGCGCTCTTCTCGGGATCGTTTGAGCACTTCAGGAATGGTCTGCTGCAAATCCTCGGCGATTGCCCAGGGACTAGTGCCCTGCAGGTCGGCATCTTTCTCCGTCACTGTCATCAGGTATTCCCCCTCGACATAGAGGCTAGGCAACCCATCAGAGCTAATTTGCTTGACGTTGACGTCGGCAGAAGATTTGGGAGAATTCAGATACTCATCGCGAATGCCCTGAAGATTGGTTTCAATTCGGGCTTGGCGCTGCTTGATTGACGGCTTAGGTGCACTGACCTCAAAAACCTGTCGACCATCCAGTTCAATCCAGCCCGAGACATGCTCCTGACTATCAGAGGAGGACTGAGAGCCTGACAAAGAGAACTGTGCTAG
>JBARYO010000112.1:0-1936 GCA_049647905.1 Elainellaceae cyanobacterium
ATGCCACCCTTCAGCCGGGAGGCCCAGCCGCCAGCGAAACCCTAACCGCCGAGGTCCACCTGTTTGACGACGAGGGAAATTTAGTCGCGCTGGCCTCCGGGCTAGCGCTGCGGCAGGGACGTCGAACGAACGCCACTGGCACAGGACTAGAGCGCCACCTGTACGAGATCGCCTGGCAACCCTCAGCAGAGACCCTCGCGACCCAAGGCGCGGCCCCCGGTGACTGGCTGATCTTGGCCGACCCCGGCGGGCTTGGCGAAACCCTGGCCCAAAGCCTCGTTCACCAGGGCCACCGCTGTACGCTGGTCGTCCCTGGCCCCAGCTACCAAAAACTAGCCGCACAACAGGATTGGGTGGCAGGGCGCTACCAGCTCGACCCAGCGTCTCCCGACCAGTTTCAGCGTCTCCTTGACGATGGCCCGCTCCCTTGGCAGGTCGTGGTTCACCTGTGGAGCATTGGAGATGGCGCGGCAGGGCCAGCGCTGACAGAAGAGAGTCTCACGGAATCGCAGCGGCTAGGAACCGGGAGCGCCCTGCATCTCGTTCAAGCCCTATCTAAGGCTGGGCGATCGCCCAGGCTGTGGCTCGTCACCCAGGGGTCAAGGCCCATCGATTCAGGTTCGCTGCAGGTCCAGCAGGCTCCCCTCTGGGGCTTGGGACAGGCCGTTGCCCTCGAATACCCGGAGCTGCGGTGCAGGCGCTTGGACTTAGATCCGTCAGCGGACGTTGCGCTGTCTGCAGAAGCACTGCAGGCCGAGCTTTTGTCTATTGACAATCCGGAAGACCAAGTGGGCTATCGCCACGGCGTTCGCTACGTTCCTCGGCTCAAATCCTTTAGCCTAGATAACGCCAGACGTGACCCTGACACAGCCCCGGTGCGGGTCAAAATAGACGGCTACGGCATGCTGGAGACCCTCAAGCTCGCGCCGCTGACGCGCCGCCCCCCCCAACCCAACGAGGTGGAAATTCGAGTCTGCGCCGTTGGGCTAAATTTTCGAGACGTCCTCAACGCCCTAGGAATGCTCCGGGAATATTATGAAACCGAGCTGGGGATTAAGCAGTCGGGGGATGTGCCCCTAGGGTTCGAATGCGCTGGCGAAATTTCTGCTGTGGGGGAAAACGTCTCTCACCTGCAGGTGGGCGATCGCGTCATGGCGCTGGCCCCCGGCAGTCTGGCCAGCTGGGTTACCACTGCGGCTAACCAAGTGACGACTATTCCCGCCGGATTTACTGTTCAAGAGGCGGCAACCCTCCCCGCAGCCTTCTTGACGGCCCACCATGCCCTCCATGGCTTAGCCAATATTCAGGCGGGCGATCGCATCTTGATTCACTCCGCCGCAGGCGGCGTGGGCCAAGCCGCCGTGCAGCTGGCACAGCAGGCGGGGGCAGAGGTTTTTGGCACCGCCAGCCCCGGGAAATGGGAGTTCCTCAAGGCTATGGGCGTTGACCATGTGATGAACTCCCGCACGCTGGATTTTGCCGAGGAGATTAAGGCGCTGACCCACGGCCAAGGCGTTGATATCGTCCTCAACAGTTTTAACAAAGACTTCGTCGACAAAAGCTTTGAGGCGCTGGCCCAGAACGGGCGCTTTGTGGAGCTGGGCAAGCTTGACATCTGGGATGAGCAAACGGTGCAGCAGCGCCGCCCCGATGCCGCTTACTTTCCTTTCGACTTGGGAGAAGAGTCGGCGCAAAACCCCGACTTACTCCCCACCCTATTTGCCAGTCTCCTATCCGGCTTTACCGATGGCAGCCTCAGGCCGCTGCCCAGCCAAGTCTTCCCGCTTGAAAACGTCGTCGATGCCTTTCGATTTATGGCGGGGGCAAAGCATCGGGGCAAGGTTGTCTTGACCCTGCCCGAGACGACGGCAGCGCCAATTGATCCAGAGGGGAGCTATCTGGTGCCGGGGGGCTTGGGGGGGCTCGGCCTCAAGGC
>JBARYO010000113.1:0-2153 GCA_049647905.1 Elainellaceae cyanobacterium
CCTCAAGACAGAGCAAGCCGCCAACCTGTCGCGCTACATCGTCTACCTCGACGGCATTGGTAAATCCACCTTTGAGTATCTCCCGGATATTGAAGCCTTTCTCGATGCCTTAGAGCGATCGCTCCCCGCCCACACGGCCCTGATTCGCGGCATCATGCCCTACTCCGTGTTTAACAATCCCCTGGATGAAGATCGGCCTCTAGCGTTCTTGTGGAAGGCGGCGGATCGGGCGCGCTTTGCCAACCCCATGGCGCTGCTAGGGCTGCTGGTCAACATTCGCAACGTCTTGATCGTCGGGGTGTCTGCCGATCGCCGCTATGGCCCCCTCTACAACCACGGCATTGCCCAGGTGGTCTTCAATGGGCTGATGAAAAATGGCTACCCCGTTGGCAGCGGCACCCCCATCACCCTAATCGGCTATAGCGGCGGCGGGCAGATTTCCTGCGCCTGTGCCCCAATCCTCAAACGAGCCTTGAGCGCCCCCATCGACGTGATTTCTCTAGGGGGGGTCATCAGCGGCAACTGCAACGTGCTGAAGCTGGAGCAGCTCTACCACTTAGTGGGGGATAAGGACAGCGTTGAGCAGATCGGTCCCATTATGTTTCCAGGGCGATGGCGAATTTTTCCGCTGTCCTATTGGAATCGGGCCAAGCGCTATGGCAATATCTCGATGATATCTCTGGGACCAGTGGGGCATCAGGTTCCCGGTGGCATCCTAGACCCTGACGTGACGCTGCCCAACGGCAAGACTGCGCTGCAGCAGACCGTTGACTATGTTGCTGATATTTTGAAGGGTGAGCTGCTTCCGGTGCCTGACCTGGCCTCCATTCAGCCCAGCAACTACGATCGCTACCGGCAGTCCCCCCTCAACCAACCCAGCACCTATCCTGTTCATCAATCTGTGGCGGAGTCCTACCAGCCGATCGCGCCTTGGATGGGACGGCTGATTTTGCCCCCACGGCACCAGCGGATTCCGGCTGGTGCGCTGCTTGAGGTGTATCACGCGCCAGCCGAGTACCGACATCTCGTGGGTAAAACCATCGTGGTGGCCTGGAGCCACAGGCCCAGAATTCGTCGGCTCGTCGCGGCGGTCACTAAAGACGTGCACTTTAGCGCTGACGCGGAATATAGCAGCCTTTACGGTGGCCTGGTGCACCCCGATCGCCTCGACCACTGGCAGCAGGTGGACCCCCTAGAATCTCTGGCCGGATCTCACCCTGTGGATGATGTGACCGTGGCGCTACCCCAGATTGATGCGGTAGTTCCACCCGATGCCACATCTGACGATCAGCCTGCTCCGTCATCTAAAGCATCAAATTCACCCCTTTGGACCCTGCGAATCGCCAGCGAACCAATGCAAATCACCGGGCGGTATTACGGCCTGGTGCGGTTTGTGCAGCGGGCTGGAGAGCATCGCTATCAGGTGGTTCACTTCAATCGCCACTCCCGCCGGTTTGATGGCCCCAGGGATCTTGTCCTGCTGCCCCCCGTCATTGCCGACCAAAACGGCTGCGTCCCCTCCTCACTCAAAAGCCTGGACAAGTCACCGCAAAACGAAACCGGCTGGTATATCTACGGCGCAGCGGATGACGCCGGACGCTTTGTGGTGCAGTCCCTTGCGCCGCGATCGCTCTTGAACCTGAAGCCGGATCGGGTGCTGTTTGGCCACAGGGCGGCGTACCGCCACATCCGCCATGAAACTTGGGATGACGTGGTTGCGAAGAAAGGAAAAACCTCATCTGTCCTCTGTTCCGCGCGGGACAACGGCACCCCAGACGCCCTGCAGTCTGCCATTGACGATTGGAAAGAAGGCGATCGCGCTTTGGTGCTGCATACCTATGGCGGCATCGGGGGAGAAAAGCGGGAGCCTGCCGCCGCCACGCCGATTTTCTTTGGCCATTTCGCCTATGGGGTGGCCACGGTGGTGCGCGATCCGCTGGCGGATGAGCTGCGGTTTGACATCTGCTATTACCAAATTTATACCCACAACACCGATGGCCTGATTGCTGGGGCACTGCACTGGAGTCGCTATATGGGCGATCGCCAGTTTGGCTGGGCCGGAACCCGCCCGGTGTGCGATTTGCTGGTGAAGCTGGACTGCTTCACGGGTTGGTATGCCTTGGGAAACAGCCCTGGAGACCGCCGCTCTCCCC
>JBARYO010000114.1:0-5503 GCA_049647905.1 Elainellaceae cyanobacterium
TCGCTGCTCCGGGCCACGCTCTGCGCCACCCCAAAGGACATTGCACTCGTCTGGGATCGAAACGGGGTTAGCGACTGTGGCTGAGCGCGCCGTTTTGTCGACGGGACCCTCTGATTAATGTAAGCGACATTATCTTGAACGACAATCCATCGGCCCGTTTCGGGATCGCGGTAGGTCGTAAACGGATTGGACTTTAAAGAATTTTGGGGTAGTCGAGACATGAAACACTCCTGATCCGAGTAGGAAAACACACCCTGATTTGGTATCGATGATGCAGATGCTAATGACTGAAATTACGAAACCTATACTGTCGCTGCCAGCAGCGACCCTATGGACTTACCTGACGTGCGGAGAACCATCGAACACCCATTTATACAGTTTACTGCAAAATAACCTGCAATTTAGATTGGTCAATTGATGGATTTAGTCAATTTACCCAGTTATGCTGATGTATTCCTCAGCTAAGACTCAAATCGGCAGGCATCGAAGCGGCAGAGCCATAAATTAGCGTTAAACGGTACTGCCTTTAGGTAGGCTGATCAAAACTATATTTCCTCTTCTGGTGATAAAGATCACTTGAAATTTTAAGGGGATCTGAAAGAGTGAAGGAATGCACAAGGGCCAGTTTGGTGCTTTCGGAACAACTGGCTACTGGATGCTACATTTCGCGCTACGGCATCAGGCGATCGCGTTTAGCAGAATAGGTAATTAGTTTATGCCCTACTGGCCGCAAAATTAAGGTGTTCTCAATTGCATTCTGCAGAAATTTAGTCATCTGTGCTCAGGTTGTCACTGACGTTGAGAGGCTTGCTGCACGGTTGATTAGGGTCCAGCATAATGCTTACCCCATAATTTGTAACGTAGGGGCATGATGATGATAGCGGTTGAAGACCTAAAGCAACAATGGCAATCGCGCCTACAGTCAGAGCTGCCCAGCCAATCCGTGGCGCATCGCGAGAGCATTATTGCGTGGCTGCTGGGGAACGCGGCGCATCGCGGCGCTGATTCTAGCGCCTCGCCCCCCAAAGATATCCCTTCCCAAACGCCTCAGCACGTGTTGCAGCAGGCGATGGACTACCGCTACCGCATTTTATGCAAGCGCTACCTCAATGTGCCTCAGAGTCGGGCCTACCGTCAGCTGATTAACCGGCTCAGCAGTATATTTGTCCTACGCAATAAGGTGCGCACCTGGATATCTTTATCACGGGATCGTCGCCGGAGCGTAGTGGATGTGCTGCAGGAGGTGATTCAGGAAATGATACGCAGCGATCGCCACATTCAGCACCAGCTCCGTCTCATCTCTCAATGTACGCCCGATCCACGGCTACGAAATGCACTAATGCTCACCAGCATTGAAGAGTATTGCCTGCGTCCAATTCGGAATCAGCCGCTGCTCGTCTACCGATTCGTCAACTATTTACGTCGATCTCAGCGGGGTGGCATGACCCAAGTCCCCACCCAAGACATTGTTCGCCTCATTTCTGAGGAGCAGGTGTTTGATGACGGCGATAATCCAGTCAGCTTGCTGGATGGTGAGGCGATCGCCCAGTATCAAGACAGTCAGTTTTGGCAGGAGCAGCAAACCCTGCGGCATAGCGTTAAGCTAGAATTTGTAGCCTACCTGCAGCAGACTCTCGGGGAAGAGGCTATCACCTGGCTCCAGCTGCATCTGCAAGGTCATACCCAAGAGATCATTGCTCAGCAAATGGATTTGCCCATTAGTCGGGTATATCGGTTGCGGGAAAAGGTTAGTTATCATGCCGTCCGGGTGTTCAGTACAAAGCGCCAGTCTGAGTTAGTCACAACCTGGTTGGGGATATCTCTTAAGGAACACGACTTCGGCCTTACCCTAGAGCAGTGGGAACAGTTTTTGGATCGGATTACCCCGGCCCAGCGGCTGCTTGTATCGGATCTAAAAGCGGGTAAAACCTTTGATGCCATCGCTCAAGAGCGAAACATCACCGTCGCTCAATGCTTAAGCGAGTGGAGCAAGCTCTACTTAATCGCTCAGGATTTGCGAACAGCTTAGGGATAGAACTGTTTCAGGGTGCAGCTTGGCTGTGTAAACAGCGCTAAGGAATAGGAAAATCGATGTGCTAGCCTTTGCATAGCACGCGCTACAGATGCACCACGGCAGATTTTATCTCGGGCTATGGACTACAAAACGCTAACAGAGCATCTCCAGGGCACATTCCCCGATGAGCTTGCTGCGCGGATCAACGTTGAGCAAATGTTCACATTGGTTGACAGTGTTCTATCGATCGAGACCTGTCTACACCATCAGATACTGCCGCTGTTCTTAGAGGGAAGCCGTCTTCACCTCGGTATGGTGTTCACTAACGACACCGCAGCCCATGACTACATTCGCCGCATTGTCACCTACCTCAATTATTCATTGGTCAGTCAGGCTATTTCTGCCAGCGCTCTACAGACCGCACTGTCGGCCTACTTGAAATATAGTGCGGTTATTCGCGCGGAAGACTTGGATGCCAAAAATTACAGCAACCCGAGTAACCATGCTCGTACGGTGCTGCGTGATATTCAGAATAGTCCATCCGCCGCCGTAAGCTTGTCTCCGACGACAAAACATAATTCTGACCCTCTCTCTAACCAAACGGGGTGGCGTCGACAGGGGGAACGCCGACAGGGGGAACGTCGCCGACCGCTTCAGCCGGAAGCAGAGACGTATGTGATCGATAGTCCTACTGTTATAAGCGAAACCAATCGAGTGTTTCCCGTCCGGGAGACAGCGGCTTCTGATGAAGACACCCACGAAGATATCCATGGGACACTTCGGCTTGACGATACTGTTCAGCTTGCATCAGCCCAAGCCGTTATGCCACTTCAATCGCCGCCTAAGCCAGTACCTCAGCCACCGGCTGGTCAAGGCTCTTCAACCCCAACCCTATCGCTTGATCTTCGTTACCCTGAATTGCCGTTTGAGCAGCTCAAGGATCTATCCCCCCGATATCTCCTACCTGAGTTGGTAGGTCGAGCTCTGTCTGGAAAAATTAGCCGACTGTATTTCGAATCTCAGTTAGAGCAGGGCCGGATTTTGTTGAGCGATAGCGGCGTCTTAAGATCCGCAATTGATTCTATGCCCAAAGAGCAGCTTCAGGGGGTGTTGAATGAACTTAAACAGATGATGCAACTGCCGCTAGTGTCTGCTAGTTCGGCCAACTATTCTGAGTTAGAGTACACCTACGGCCAATCTACCGTCATTTTGCGCGTCCGCATCACCACAAATCAGTGTGGCGAAAGCGCAATGTTGCAAGTTTTACAGGGATCCGCCCTAAAGATGTATCAGCGCCAGCAAATGATACGTATGGGGCAAGAGGCTATTGACGCGGCTAAGCAATTGCAGCTGCGTATCAGCGAGCTGGCGAGCCGGATGATGGCATCGCCTCATCAGTCCGATCCGGTCGATACGCTTCTCAATGACCTCTCACAAATCCTGCAGGGCGTTGGGGAGCAGGTCACCAGTTTAAAACAGCTTGATTGATTAGGCGATCGCCGCCGTCGCCTGGGGCCAACGGCCCATAGCGGTTCCGATCACAGCCAGCTTTTCCGTTACGAGCCGAGAGAACTGCTCTGGCGTCAGGGACTGCGGACCGTCTGAGAGAGCCTTAGCCGGATTCGGATGGACCTCAATCATGAGGGAATCAGTGCCCGCCGCGATCGCCGCCATTGCCATAGTGGGGACGTGCTGAGCCCAACCGGTGCCGTGGCTGGGGTCAATCATGATAGGGAGATGGGTGAGCGATCGCAGCACGGGCACCACCGATAGATCAAGAGTATTGCGCGTGTAGGTGCGATCGAAGGTGCGGATGCCCCGTTCGCAGAGAATCACGTTGGGGTTCCCCGCCGCTAAGATGTATTCCGCCGCCATCAACCACTCGTCGATTGTTGCTGACATACCCCGCTTCAGCAGCACGGGCTTATCTTGAGCCCCCACCTTTTTCAGCAACGCAAAATTTTGCATGTTACGTGCCCCGACCTGCAGCATGTCAGCGACATTGGCAATCTTTTCAACGTCAGCGGTATCCATGACCTCAGTGACGATGCCCAGTCCGCTGGCTTCACGGGCAGCTGCTAGCAGCTCCAGAGCACTCTCACCGTGCCCCTGAAAGGCATAGGGTGATGTGCGAGGCTTGTAGGCCCCTCCCCGCAGAAATTGGGCACCTGCCGCTCTCACCCGCTTCGCCGTGTCCACAATCATGGCTTCATTTTCAACAGAGCAGGGACCGGCGACAAGCACCAGGGGCTGATTCTCCCCAAACGCTACTGTCCCACTTGGCGTACTCACTAGGACATCGCTAGATTCACCATGCCGGTACTCTCGACTAGTCCGCTTGAATGGCTTCTCAACCCGTAAAACTTGCTCAATCCAGTCGCTTAGGTCCTGGAGTTGGAGCGGATCGAGATCCACCGTATCGCCTACTAAGCCAATGACGGTTTTATGCTTACCGACAATTGCTTCTGGCGTCAGACCTTGAGCCTGGAACTCCTCTGTGAGGCGCTGCACCTCTGCCTTGGGAGTTCCGATTTTCATCACTACGATCATGGGAGGTCTCTCCTCGGGGGCTTGGGCGCTGAATTGACTGCTGATGTGTTGGCCGGTGGAATCACGTCAGGGTTTGGCTGACTTGGATCCCTGCCATGAGCTTCGCGCACGGTCGAAGTTTAGACGGAACTCATCCCACCCCAGAAAGCTACCCGGCTCGCTCGTTTCTTCCCAGGACGCAGACAAAACACCATAGGTTAAACCCAGCACGCTGAGGCCAAAGAAGCCAAGGCTGACAAACAAGACTGCAATTGTGGGCAGTGGAAATAGATCGTGGATGACAATATAGTAGCTGGCGAAGAACATGCCGACGCCCAGCGCCATAGGCGTTCCGGAGAGAATCGCCATGCGCTTTATCATGCGACGGCTGACTACTTCGGGGATTCCGCTTTTTCCACGACGGCTTCGCTTCGGCTCAGCTGAGCGCCTTTGCATTTTGGCCAGCTTTTCCTTAGCGGCCTGCACCTTAGCGGCTTTCGCGTCGGTGCGCTTGTTGCCGGCAGGCTTAGCATTGACGATTTCACCATTGGCTGATTTTGCGTCGGGACCATTGGATGACGCGTTCGTCCGCTCAGCTTTCTTCTGGGAGCGCCGTGGCTCAAAGGGTAAACGCTCTTTAGACGAGCGCTCCTTCGATTGGTCATTAGAACCTAGTGGGCTAGCCATATCAAAGGGCAGATTAACTCTACCTTAAGTTTATAGGCATTCATGCTGGTCACGACACCTGATTCCGAATAGTCAACTTTAGATGACTAACCCCGAATACCCAGCTTAGTGATCAAATCACGGTAGCGCTGCTGGTCTTGCTTCAGGATGTAGCTCAGTAAGCGCTTTCGCTGGCCGATCATCTTGAGCAATCCCCGGCGGGAGGAGAAGTCTTTCTTGTTGGTTTTGAGGTGTGCGCTGAGGCGGTTGATTCGCTCTGTCAGCATTGCAACC
>JBARYO010000115.1:0-8241 GCA_049647905.1 Elainellaceae cyanobacterium
GCGCAGCGCATTGCCCATCTTGCTGCCTCATCAAATAGCAAGATCAAGGTCTGTCTTCAGGTGAAATTACGCCCTGATCCCAATAAATACGGCTGGTCCACTGAGGCGCTACTTCAAGATTTGCCACAGCTTGACCAGCTTGAAAATCTTCACGTCCAGGGCTTGATGGCGATTCCACCCTACGGTCTTCCTGCTGCGGAGAATCGCGCTATTTTTGATGATGCTCGCCGGTTGGCCGCCAAAATACAGCACTATTCACCGTCACACATTACTATGGATCATCTGTCGATAGGGATGTCTGATGATTACGAGGTTGCCATAGAGGCTGGGGCGACAATGGTCCGTCTGGGGCGCGCTATTTTTGGGGAGCGATAAAGACTATGGCTGACCACGATTCATGACAGCGAAGCGTATGGGCCTGTCAGAGTTAATAGGTCATCAGACTTCGAAGTTCAGAAAGATTTCAGGATTTTACGCAGTCAAATTGCAGTCAATCCCTATTGCGATCAATTGGTGACATATTTCGATATTGAATCGTGCCTTAAAGACTTATTTGACAAATCCATTGAATTCTAAGGCATTGCAGTATATGATTTCAGTCAAATCAGAATGCGTAAACAAGGGTGTTCATCGCTACAGCCTTAGCGGACTAAGCCCCCGGCAGGCAGCTATAAGCAGGATAAGAGCGATGGGTTAGCGCGTCTATTTCGAGGCCCAGGCCTTGTCCCCCCTGCATAATGTTGAGGCCCATGTGCCTGTCATATCAAGTTATACGGAGTACTAGCAGTGAGCAGCATTTTTACAAAGCTTAAGGATTTTGTTGGGTTTAACGAGCCCATGGACTATGAGTATGATTACGATGAGGCCGATGATGGTGCTTATCAGAACCTCTATCAGTCCGAAAACACCGCTAGCGAGGAAGAACCCCGTCAAGCTCGCGTTCGTGAGCGTGCGGTGGTCTCTGCCGAGGTTGGTAATCGTGGCGTCAGTAATGTAATTGGCATGCCGGGTGCGCTGAATGGGATGTCTGAAGTTGTGGTAATTGAGCCACAGTCCTTTGAAGAGATGCCCCAGGTGATCCGGTCTCTACGGGAGCGAAAGTCTGTTGTGCTAAACCTGACCCATATGGATGCCGATCAGGCACAGCGCTCCGTAGATTTCATTGCCGGTGGCACCTATGCCATCGATGGTCATCAGGAAAGAATTGGCGAGAGCATTTTTCTGTTTACTCCCAGCTGCGTCCAAGTGAGCACCCAACCTGGAATGCCAGCTGAGGTGCCGACCTCTCCTGGCGATATGCCATTCAACCTGCCCGCACCAACGCCAACCTGGGCAACCAACCAAGCTCGCATGGCCTAGTGGGCTAAGCGACTGAATTGGTGGAGGCCTGTGAAGCCTTGGGATTCGAATTTGACTAGCGTTGCGAGGTAGATGCGTGGGACTCGGGGTGATAGGTGGCGGCGTCATGGGCGAAGCACTCGTTCGCCGTCTCATTGAGAAAACCATATATTCGCCTCACGATATTCTGATTAGCGATCCCCAAGCAACGCGCTTGGCTTACTTAAGAGAGCGCTACGGTGTCAAGACGACAGAGCGCAACAGTGCTGCTGCGGATGGGGCTTCCCTGCTGCTGCTGGCGGTAAAGCCGCAGATCTTCGGCGCTGTTGCGGCTGGGCTATCGTTGCCCAGCTCAGCGTCAGAGTCTCCGCTTATAGTCTCTATTTTGGCGGGGATCTCCATCAGCGTTTTGGAGTCGGCCTTTCCTCATCAGGCTGTGGTTCGCGCCATGCCCAATGCACCTGCGACGGTAGGTGCCGGGATGACGGCGATCGCAGCTGGCAGTCGCGCAACGGCTGAGCATGTCGCAACGGCAATTCAGCTGTTTTCTGCTGTCGGACAAGTGGTACAGGTGCCAGAGCATCAGATGGATGCTGTGACAGGGCTGTCTGGATCAGGACCAGGCTATATCGCCATCGTAGTCGAGGCGTTGGCGGATGGTGGTGTGGCGGCTGGGTTATCCCGCGCCGTTGCCATGCAGCTTGCTATTCAGACTGTGCGCGGGACAGCAGAGCTGCTCGCGGCGGCGGAGCTGCACCCGGCTCAGCTTAAAGATCGGGTCACTAGCCCCGGTGGAACAACCATTGCAGGCATTGCCAGCCTTGAGCAGTCAGGACTACGCTCGGCGCTGATTGAGGCGGTAAAAGCAGCGTCCCAGCGATCGCAGGAGTTGGGTCAGTCTTAAATGGGTCACGAGTCTTGACGGGCTACAAATAACTGGCTGGATTGACAGGGGACCCGTCGCGGTGCACCTCAAAGTGTAGATGGGGGCCGGTGGACAGCCCTGTAGAGCCTACAGCAGCCACCACCTGCCCCTGCTGGACGACATCACCCTCGGACACATAAATCTGACTAGCATGGCCATAGAGCGTGGTAACGCCGTTGCCGTGGTTGACAATAACAGCACGGCCATAGCCCCCATACCAGCCGGAAAAGAGAACGCGTCCGGCGTCGGCGGCCCGAATGGGGGTTCCTGAGCTGGCACCGAAGTCGATACCCGAATGGAAGCGCCGCGATCCTAGAATGGGATGGACCCGCCAGCCGAATCGGCTTGTAATCCGCCCCCCTGCAGGAAAGACCATCTGGCCTGATCCCAGTACGAGACCCTGCCCTGCCGCAATTCGCTGCCGAATCAAAGCTGCTAGATTTTCAGAATCCTGCGCGAGGCGAGATTCGGCTTCCTCTAAGGCTTTGCTGTCTTGCTGCAGCCTCACCACCAAATCAGCTTGGACATCAGCCTGGGCTTCGTACTCCGACTTTTGCAGCAGCAGGCGCTGGCGCAGTAGGGCAATATCGTTTTTCTGTTGTTCGACCCGGCGACGGGCTTGGTCAATGGCCTCGGCTTCTTCTGCCAGCCCTGCCAGGATTTCCCGGTCATTAGCATAGAGCAAGGTCAGCTGCTGTTGCCGACCCAGAAACTCGTTGAAGTTACTGCTTTGTAACAGTACGGCCCACCCCTGACCGATGGTCTGACGCTGGAGAAATCGCAGTCGGGCTACCGTAGAAAACTGGTGCTCTTGGTACGCTTGCTCCGAACGGGCCAGCTTTTGCTGCAAATCCTGGAGCTGGGTTTGTGCTGCAGCAAGACGGGTTTCAGTATCGGCAACTTGGTCTGAGGTGGCCTGGATGTTGTCTTCTAGGGTACTCAGCTCGTCCTTTGCCTGCCCTTCCAAGGTCTGGATGCGATCGCGCTCTTCCTGAATAGTGCTGCGCTTCTGGTCTAGCTGCTGCTGCTGCTGCTGTAGCGACTCAACGGAGCCTGATGTGCCTTGGGCGATCGCCAGAGACGGGCTGAGAATACCCACGGCAAGAAGGCCCGTCACGCCCAAGAGCAATACGATGATCCCAAGAGCAAGTGACCAACTGACTGGGCCTATCGACCCAAGGTGCTGGTTTCCCCAACGGGATTGAGAGCGGTTTCTCATCAGACACGCATTCCCGACGTGACAACGCTACGGTCCTGCAAATACGGCTTCTTCTAAATCTTGACGGCTGAGGGAGTACTTAAAGGAGCGCTGAACCTCCTCTCCACTGTTTTTGGCCCCCGAATAGCGAATCGTAAGGCAGTCGGTGTCGAGGGCCAATTCGGCCTGCCAGCCGTCCCGCGCAACGTGCCAGCAATGTCGATTCTCGGAGCTTTGTTGACAGCCCTGAGAAACCAGCCACTGTTCGATGTCCGGCAGGGGGTGATTGTATAGTGGCGTGTCGGCGGTGGGGAGTGTCATAGGGCAGGATGGACGGTTAATAGGCCAATCTGAGGACGTCGACTAACGTGAATCGATCTACAGCTGATTATCATAGCAGTTCACTCTTCGGTGTGGGTCAATCCGCTCTTGGGCCTTACTGAGGGGGCGGACTATCCATGCTCTAGAACGAAAGCTCTCCCCGAGCAATGCCAACGGCGATCGCTAACATAAGACACCCTACAAAGGTCACACCCAGTAAGCATAGGGCAAAAAGCTCGCCGCCGGAAAGGGGACGATCGTTGGGATCGAGATATGCTGAGCGGCTTTCGTAGGGTGCTGAGCGCTGCGGACGCATCAGATCTATCGGGGGCTGAATGACCGAAAATTTGGAGTACCCCTGGTCGAGGTCATAGCGGAGGCGACGCTCGGGATTGCTCAAGGTGCCATAGGCATCATTGAGCTGCTGGAACTTTGCTACAGCCACGTCGGCAGGTAGCGCTGTGGTATCGGGATGGTAGAGCTTACTTAGCTCCCGATACGCGCGGCGAATGTCCTGCGGTGATGCCCAAGGGGAAACCTGCAGGAGCGTATAGTGACCCGTTGATGAACTGCTTGTGTCAATCACGCCACTGCCGTCCCCTCACGGGTCAGCCGAATCTGAGCCAGGGTGAAAATAACGGGAATCACGCGGCTATAGTTGGTGGCAATCGATCGCCATCCCAAATCGGTCAAAATCCACATCCACATGGCCGGTCCGAGCACAGAGAAAACCGTTCTGACGGCAGTGTAACGGGTCGCTGTTATTGCCATACCCCGCTGTGCTATCTGCATCGCGGCCCGCTGCTTGATCTGGGCTGCCACCAAGGTACTCCCAGCTGCAAGGGCTTGGCGAGTCACCTGATACTGAGCAACATGCCAAGCAAACTGACGGGCGACTTGCTGTAGCAGCAGCCCACGCACCATAGAACTTAAGGCGATCGCACTTCCCCCCATCAACAATGTCCGCAGCGGATCGTGGCGCATAGATGGGGGCAAGTTTTTCTGCAGCGGCGATTTAGATATTGATTGCTGGACCCGAAGCGCTAAGCGCTCTTGCTCCTTAGCTGGCAGGCGCTTCCAGCTGCGGTGGAGCAGATGCAAAAAGATTTCGGCTTCAATGTCACCTGTTGACAACGTACTGACATCCTTCAGCCTAAGATTGCGGCATACGGCAAGTAAAACTTGGCGGTAGCTCAGCTGACTGGCTTGCCCTCGCAGCACGGTCATGCCATCTGCTGCTAAAAACCTAAACCGCTGATCGATTTGGACAATTTGTCGAGTGCGACCTAGGGCTTTTACATCGAGGGGGGTAGGCACCATAGCATAGTCAATAGGGTTGAAGCGGCGGGAGAACAGCATCTCTGTTAACGCTTGTAGCTCCTCATCACTCGCCAGATTCAGCCCCGCTCGCAGCTCATCCATCGATTTCTCCTCACAATCGCATGCCATGCCAATATTCTAGTAAAACCGGCGTAATTCGCGATCGCCTTGTCATGGAAAACGTTGGAGCCGATGCAAATGGCAGCTGATTCTGCGCTTGATGTCGCCAGTGTGGGCGCGGGGATAGCCGGCTTGATCTGCTCCCGTCACCTCAATCAGCACGGATTTCGCACCGCTATCTTTGATAAATCCCGCGGTGTCGGCGGACGGCTAGCCACCCGGCGCGTTGACTCGACACCGATTGACCACGGGGTGCGCTACATCGAGGATCAAGGGTCCTATACTCAGCAGCTGATTCAGCAGATGGTGGCGGCAGGTATCCTATCGCCAGCGGCGGCAGTCCAGAGGCCAAATCCTTCTGCACCCGCCACCGAAACGGCACAGCTCTATACGGCTCCACAGGGCATGACTGCGATCGCTAAGGCATTAGCCGCAGACCTAACGCTACACCGGCAGCATCGTGTTGAAGGGCTTGAACCCCACGCCGGTCATTGGCGTTTGCGCCTTGTGGCTGCAGACCAGCCGCAAGCGATGCGGGCAACAGCCGTGGTTTTGGCCATTCCCGCACCGCAGATTTTGCCGCTGCTCCAGCCGCTGTCTGACGAAATAAAAGCTCAGCTCGTACCGGCGATAGAGGCGGTGACGTTTGATCCCAGCTTTACGGTCATGGTGGGGTATCAAGCTCCGCCTGAACCGTACCCCTATCTGGGACTGCGATCGCCAACCCCTGACCTAGACTGGATCGGCTTTGAAGCTCAGAAGCGCGCTATGCCCTTCTCTGGGCTCGTGCTTCAAAGCAGCGCTGAATTTGCCCATCGCGCCATTGACCGCATGAGCCCAAATGCGATCGCCGATGAGCTAGTCGCTTCTGCCACAACCCTCAAGCTGATTGCGGACCTCGGCGTGCCCCAGTGGCATCAAACCCATCGGTGGCGCTATGCGTTTTGCCGCCGCCCTCACCCCCAAACCTGTTTGACCGTGCAAGGGCCGCTGCCGTTAGCCTGCTGTGGCGATTGGTGCGGTGGTGGCACCATTGAACATGCCATGCAGTCTGGACAAGCCGCTGCGGATGCCATTAAATCTGTGCTGCGCCCTTAAATCGAGGTAATGGCTTCGAGCGCTGACGTCGGCAAGGACAGGACGCTGCCGTATCCTTGCTGTGCCTATTGAGCGGAACGAATCAACCTGTCGGAGCTAACCGTCTTTCTTCGGACCGGCACTATTGTCGGTGCTGCTGTCGCTGCTGCTGCTGTTGCTGCTGTTCTCGTCGTTTTCATCCTGATTGGTACCATCGCCTGAGCGATTTTGGTTATATTGGCGACGACCAAAGCGGGAGTTGCTACGCTTGCGGAATTTTCTGGCGTAGGCTTCGTTACGTAGAGCTTTCTCTTTCTTCAGGTTGCGGCGTTTAGCCATCCTAGACCTCAGTAAATGATGTGGACATATAGACAGACGGTTCTCTATCTTACAAAAAAACTCAGACCATAGGCTTAAAGCGGGACAACTCGACTACGCTCTTGCTCTAAGTCTAGGGCCTGTAGATGGGTGTAAGCCTCACTAATCATTCGCTCGCCCCGCAAAAAGCCCGTATTTGCTCCGGGGCAGATGTACTGTAGCGTTTGCGCTGTAAAGCGATCGCGCAGTTGAGCCACGCTGTTGAGCTGGCGATACCAGTGAAATGTCTTTGCCAGCCGTAGCGGCATGGGTTGTCCGGCGCTGTTAGGCAACAAGTGCCGTCCGGTGAATAGAATGCCGCCCTCCTGCTGCAGATACAGGCAGGCTGAACCTGGAGAATAACCTGGTGTCCAAATCAGTTTAGCGCTAGGACTGAGGCTGTGGCTGTTTTGAAAGGTAACGGGTTCTAGATTAGGCAGCTTATACGCCTCCTGCTCCTGAATGATTAGCGGACAGGTGAACTGGGCCTGAAGGCGACGGATTTGACCAATACCATCACGATGGGTGATGACCATCAAATCGACGCCGTGATGCTCCAGAAATGTCTGGTTGTCGTCGGTTAGGGGCGGGCAGTCAATCAGAACGTTGCCAGCGTCGGCATCTCGCACGAAGTACGATGTGCCGCCTAAGGTATCTCGATTGGGCAGGAAGGCGAAAACAGTATCGAAAACAGGACGCGGCATAGCAGGGGGAAGCGTAATCTTTCTTAATACCTTTGGTCTAATGTCTCTGAAATGGCGCTATCCCTCACGTCTCACAGTGGAGGAAAGGGCGATCGCCACCGAGCTGTCAGCGAACATTATGCGTTTAGCTTGCTCCGACAGAATGAAAGCGCTATAGTACTTGTGTACTGCTGGGGACAAATTTACCCATTCGGAGTAACGACCTATGACTACAGCTACCAGACAAAAGCGCTCAAGTAAAGCGCCAAGCAGCACGACGACATCCAAAGTGACTACTTCTGCAGCACGCTCTATTGCTCTCGATGCCGGAAACTACGACCTCAAATTCTTTGATGGGGTGAACCATCCTAAGGCGATTCGTTCCGTACGCTACCAGCTACCCCAGGGCCGAGACCCCGTCAGCTATTCAGATGCGTCGCCCCTAGTAGAGCTACCCGATGGAACTCGCTACCATATGGGTGCTCAAGCCTACAAGTATCGCCGTCAGCAGCAGACCGTGATTGAGAACAAGATTGAGCTAGCGCGGCTGCATTTATACACCTGCCTTGAACCCTTCAACGGTCTTTCCGGCGAGTTTCCGCTACATCTACACCTATCGACCCCCGAACCTAGCAAGCATCGTGAGGCGCTTGAAGGGCAACTCCTAGGACTGCATGAATTTACCCGTAATAGCATCGATTTCCGCGTCAATGTTGAGAGCGTCAACGTCGAGCGAGAGGGTATGGGGGCCTACTGGTACGCCAAGAGCCAGGGAAATATTCCTGACAAGGGGTATACCATCGTGATTGATATCGGCGGCGGAACCTGGCTCACCCGATTGGTTGACGCTGATGGGGAAGTCATCGACGAAAACGTGATGAATCGGGGGGGCTCCTATGAGC
>JBARYO010000116.1:0-8875 GCA_049647905.1 Elainellaceae cyanobacterium
GCTGAGCGCGTAAACGAGCCTGAGTTGACGTCAACCACCGTCAGGGCTTCCGTCGGCTCAATGACGATGTAGCCACCGGACGGCAAGTCGACCCTAGGCTTCAACGCTTCAAGAATGGCCGCATTGACGCGGAAAAAGTCGAGGATTGGCGTGCGATCGCGGTGATGGTCAATCAACACACCCTGGGGCGATCGCCCGCCGTTCCAGCTGGTCAAATGCTGTTTCACCCGCTTTAGGCCGGGGTTAGAATCTACGACGATGCGATTGACGTCGGCGCTGTAGACATCTCGCAGGACCCGCTGAATGAAGTCGTCATCGCGATTGAGCAAGTTGGGCGGGCGAGTAGTGGCGGCCTCTTGCTGAACCGTTTCCCACTGAAGCTGTAGCGCCTCCAAATCCTCAATAATCGCTTCTTCAGGAACCCCTTCTGCTTCCGTTCGAACCAACAGCCCCATACCGGCGGGCTTGAGCAGAATTGACAGCGCTCGCAGACGGTTGCGTTCCGCTTCACTGCGAATGCGCCGCGACAGGTTGACACCCCGCCCAAAGGGCATCAACACCAAGTAGCGCCCGGGTAGACTGACATTGCCCGTCAACCGGGGGCCTTTGTTGCCCGTTGGCTCCTTCATAATCTGCACTAGCGCCTTCTGCTGTGGCGCTAGCAGCTCTGTAATCGAAGCCGCCGTCCGCTTTAGGCGAATTGGGCCTAGATCAGTGACATGGATAAACCCGTTGCGGTCACCGTTACCAATGTTGACAAAGGCGGCATCGATACTGGGCAGCACATTCTCGACCGTGCCCACATAGATGTCGCCAACCTGATGGGTTCCTTTGGCAACAATCACCTCTTGAATCTGATCTTCCGAAAAGACAGCAGCAATACGGTGCTGCTCAGCAATCACAATTTGCTTAGGCATTCAATTTCCTCAAAATCTAGTTAGCCTACGGGAATCCACGTGCATCGCTTGCAATTCCCGGTGAGGCAGTTTCCAAAACCAATGGCGATAGAGTGTGTTCAAAAACCTGACTCCAACGATCACAAAAAATCCATATCCTGCGGTATTTGACGCCGTTGGCAGCAGGTCAGACGCCTCGGCCAGACCTATCCACCTGGGCAACCCTGAGCCTAACTGGACGACGGGATCTAACCGCAGCGGCAGCATCCTGGACGACCATTTGCTACCCATCGACCTTGCCAAATTGGATTGACTGAACAAAGCCCAGACAGCATATCTGAACTCAGCTATATCAATTCGACAAACGCCAAAATCTTTCTGAGGGAAACCCACTTCTAGTAGAATTCAGCAGGCTCTGGCTAGCTGAATCTATCCCTGTCAGTATGTTCCCCTACATGGGGAGCATTATAGCGCGGAGAATACACTGTGCCACCTTCCGCTTCAAAATCTATTACCGTATAGGGCAGGGCTCACCACAGCAAATGTCGACAGGGCTTAGTTTAGGAGGTCGTTAGGGTAAGGCGATCGCGGTGGGCATGAAGCAATCCCATCTGCCGCTGGCTGACCCGCTCCAGCATGGTGACAACTTGAGCAGGCTGCAGCATCGTGCCATCATTGCGGCAGCTGCCCACATAGCGCAGCGTGATGCTGCCTTCGTTCGCTGGCGGAGCAAACCTGGGCCTAGATGGCGCAGCGTCCTCAGGAACTATTGCCAGGTCATACAGCCATTCCCTTAAGTTTACCGTCTTTGTCTTGCCGGACTTCGTCGTTTTCTCAATGCTGATGTCATCTGCCGCTAAGACAAGCTGAATCCAACCGTCCCAGGGTAATAGGCTGGAGCGATCGCTCTGTGGCGTCAGCGCAGGCGCTGGAATGGGAGAAGTCTCGACCTCACTACTACAGGCCTCACCACTACAGACCTCACCACTACAGGCCACAGTGATGTAATAGGTGGCTTGGTCAAGCTGTTTTGTCGCAGATGGCGCCGAGACATCGACCTGCTCTACCCGATAGAGCGGCAGATCTGCCGGAAGCTGGGCCGCAAACTGCTGCTGAAATGCGCTAGGGTCCATCGATTCGTGCAGCTCGACATCCATAATCTCTCCAGAGCTGGTCAAGCCCAAGGGGAGAGCACTGGCTGGAGCAATACGGGGACCGGGGTGATAGCCGCCCGTAAAGGCAACCGGCAGGGCCGCTCGCCGCAGGGCACGGTCGAACAAACGAATCAAATCGAGGTGGCTTATGAGGGCAACCTCACCGAGCTTGCCGAAGTGGACCCGCAGCCGCTGCTGACGGGTTTTAGGAATATTAGGTGCTTCCAGGGCCGGAATTAAGGGTGGTGGAACCACCACGTTATGTCCAAAGTCTGGACCACAGATCCCGCAGTGGGAGCAGCCTTCAAAGGCGCAGTCTGGAACCGTTGCGGCCTCAAGAGCGCGGCGCAGATCCTGCTGTAGCCAGCTCTTGTCAATCCCTGTATCAATATGATCCCAGGGCAGGGGGGCGTCAAGGAGGGCATTCAACCGGGTATTGGGGTCAGAGTTGTCCTCTGTTGTGGCAGTATCAGGGGCAGCAGCATCGGGGACGACGGCATCAGATCCAGCAGGTTCAACAGCGTTGATATCGGCCTCAGGGGCATCCGCAAATAGAGCCCACTCCCCCCGGTCAACCTGACGATACTTCCAGCCTAAGCCTGATTCGTCGATGGCCTGCACCCAAGCGTTAAAGGCGCGATCCAAACTTTCCCACCAGGCATCCATCCCAGCCCCCAGCTCCCAAGCGCGCTTCACCACAGAGGCTAGGCGGCGATCGCCCCGGCCCACGAAGTCTTCCATCGCCGAAATACGCACGTCGGTGAAGTTGGCCTTCAGATTACGAATGCCGCGAAATGCATCCCGAAGGAGCGCCTGCTTGCGCTTAAACTCAGCGGTGGAAACAGAATGCCACTGGAATGGCGTATGGGGTTTGGGGGTGAAGTTAGAGATAGTGACCGTGAAGCCGATGAGCTTGCGGTTTTGTTGCTGACAGCTGCGCTGCAGCCAGCGCAGGGTCTCTGCAATGCCTAGCACATCGGGGTCAGTTTCTCCCGGCAGCCCAATCATGAAGTAGAGCTTTACCCGTCCCCACCCCTGCTCGTAGGCTGTTTTAACCCCCCGCAACAGCTCTTCGTTGGTGAGCCCTTTGTTGATGATGTCCCGCATCCGCTGGGTGCCAGCTTCCGGGGCAAAGGTCAAACTACTTTTGCGCGTGCCGCCCACCACATTGGCAATATCCTCATCAAACCGGTCGACACGCTGGCTCGGTAAAGATATGGAAATATTCTCATGCTTGAGGCGATTACGAATTTCCAGACCGACGGCGGGTAAGGCTAGGTAGTCGGAGCAGCTGAGGGATAGGAGGGACAGCTCATTGAATCCGGTTTCTCGGATGCCCCGTTCGATGGTCTCGATAACCGCTTCCGGTTCTACATCGCGGGCGGGGCGAGTGAGCATCCCCGGCTGACAAAACCGGCAACCACGGGTGCAGCCTCGACGGACCTCAACAGTAAGCCTGTCATGGACCGTCTCCACAAACGGAACTAGCCCAACGGAGTAGGCCGGCATAGGGTCGGCAACCCGCCGTAGTACCCGCTGCGGCACATCTGAGCGCATTGGCACCACCGCACCACTGGCCTCTTGTCGATAGAAGCGCGGCACATAGACACCAGGCACTTGAGCCAAGTCGAGGAGCAAATCGCTGCGGCTCAGCCCCGCTGCCTTACCCTCTTCGATCACCAAACCAATTTCTGGCAGTAAATCCTCTCCGTCACCCAAAGCAATGAAATCAAAGAAATCAGCGTAGGGCTCTGGGTTTGACGTAGCCGTCTGTCCGCCAGCAAAAATCAGAGGATAGTCTCCGGACTGGGCGCCGCCGGAAATTCCATCTCGCTCACGCCAAGTCAGCGGAATACCCGCTAAACTCAGCATCTCTAAAATATTGGTCGCTCCTAGCTCGTAGCTCAAGCTAAAGCCCAGGATGTCAAAGTCCGTTAGGGGGCGGCGAGATTCGACCGCGAACAGGGGGGTCTGCGTCTGCTGAAGCTTAGCGGCCAAGTCTGGTCCAGGCAAATAGGCGCGATCGCAAAGCTGCCTCGGCTGAGCATTGAGGATGCTGTAAAGGATGATGTGCCCTAGGTTAGAGGCTCCAACCTCGTAAATCTCAGGATAGGTTAGCACCCAGCGCACGTTGGTTGGGGTCCAATCCTTATGGACAGCGCCGCGTTCATTGCCAAGGTAGCGGGCCGGGCGCGCAATTTCGGGGGTCAGGAGCTGCTCAACAGTAACAGTCACAGGGCAAAAAGGTATGGGGTGTAAAATTAACGCGCCATTTTCGACAGACGAGTCGTCAATGGAGAGAGTCCCAACAGGGGGATTTAGAGTGTCCATCATAGCGTTTAAGCTAGCCTTCCGGAGCGCTTCACCAGCCTGCTCCACGCAAGCTGATCCGTAGATGGCCCTCCGGTGTTGGTGACCGACGTCACATTGAATCGGTCCGTAGGTCACCAGCCGAAGTGTCATAATCCGGCACTATCGTAAGGTATGGTCAGGCCACACTTAAGCTAACCATAAGCAGATGTTCAACGTTGTAAAGCTTAGAGACTAAAGAAAGATTTAAAGCTTGGGCCGTTGGTAGATGTTCCATTTCTTGGAGGGTACTACAGATGAAAGCGAACAATGTGATTCGCCGGCTGGTTGAAAAAGCGATCTATATTCAACGGCTGACCCCTGACATGGAGAACCAGATCAGCGGCGAACTGACTCAGCTCGGCTACATCTCAGATGTCGATTACGAAGCCTTGGAGCTGCTGATGTCTGAAATGGATGCAGGGCGGGTCCAAGTGGTTTCTAGCCATCAGGCCGCGTAAACAGCTCTGGATGATCGCTACAAATCCGCCGAATAAAGTCCCTGAGACGGTTGCGATCGCCTTGATCGTTTTGGGAGCCAGCATAGCCTAACAGCGGAATCACCTCCGTATCAAGGGCCTCCCGAAGCAGCGCGTAGGGGCATAGCAGGTCGGATTCATCATGTAAGTTGTAAACCGTTGCCGCTATCTCACCGCTGACTTTCGGATCTAGATGCTCCAATGGCACTAAATTTGCTGCCGCAGCCGTTGCGTCGGTATGAGATTGCGTGATGTCCAACAGCATCAGTGGCCGGACCCAGGCAATCTGGCGTGCTTCTACCGTTTGAATCAGCTCCACGTAGAGCCGCTGACCGTGATGTTCAATGCAGTGTATCGGATATGCGTCATAATTCATGCAGACTCTTGTAGCAGCAAGCTATAATGGTTTAACAACACGCGGGGCTGTAACGGTTTCGACGTTTTGGCGAAAATTACTTCGTGATACAGGCCGAGAGTGAGCCCACTCTCGAAAATAAAGGCTCAAAAACAAGTAACTGCGAACAACATCGTAGCTTTTTCTCGCAAGGCCGCACCTGCTGTAGCCTAAGCATCTCTTATAGATCGCGAGAGTCCACGGTTTGACTCCGTTAAGGATTGTGGACCAAACCCCCAACGGATGCTCTAGCTATTGTCTTTGGTTGATAGCTGGCTAAGACTTTACCAAGGAATCCCACGTCCGGGACAATGGACGATCCCCGCCTGCAGGGTCAAGTAGGCTAAGCCTGTGAACGATCGGAGTATGAATACCCAGAGCGGACACGGGTTCGACTCCCGTCAGCTCCACTTTTCCACGCAACGTTAGTTCGATCTATGAGTCCAGTGAGGAGGTCTTACGGTGTCGGTTGAAACGATTGAGAAGCGTTCAACTGTGCGCAAGCACGCGCCCCAATATCGGGTTTTACTTCACAACGATGACCATAATCCTATGGAGTATGTTGTCGAAGTTTTAATCAAGACTGTGGCTGGCTTAACGCCTCCCCAAGCGGTCGATATCATGATGCAGGCCCACTCTAGCGGCATGGCCGTTGTGATTGTCTGTGCCCAGGAACATGCTGAATTTTACAGCGAAACCCTAAAATCTCACGGCTTGATGAGCACCATTGAACCGGCGGAGTGATATCCCAAGGTTCAGACCCTGACGCACGAGTAGCTATGCTTTCTGTCGATTTGCTGCATCACTATCGTCGTTTAGCTGATAGTCAGTTTACCGTTGTTGACTTGGAGACTACTGGGGGCAATACCCAGAGCGATCGCATCACCGAGATCTCTGTTCTACAGGCGTCCCTAGCCTCAGGCATCCAGGATCAGAGCACTCATCTGGTCAATCCCCAAATTGACATTCCCGAGAAAATTGTTCGGCTTACTGGCATTACTGCGCAGATGGTGGCAGATGCCCCTGTTGCTAGCGATGTTTTGCCCCAGTTCATGCCGTGGCTAGAGCAGGGCATTCTCACGGGTCACAATGTCGCTTTTGACTATGGCTTTTTGCAGGCCGAGTTTGCGCGTCAAAATCAACCCTTCTCTCGTCCGTCTTACCAGCAGCTTTGCACCGTTCAGCTCGCGCGTCTGATGCTGGCCGACTTACCATCGCGTCGCTTACCCAAGCTAGTGAAGCACTTTAAGTTTGACGTCGGCACGTCCCACCGTGCCGCAGCGGATACCCAAGCCTGCTGGCTCTTGCTCTCACATCTGCTGACGGAGGTTCTTACAGAGGACGATGAGGCGCTGTTATCGCGGTTCCGACAGGAGTGGATACCGCTCAGGATTGCCGCCAAGCTTCTAGGCTGTAGCGGTGAAGCTGGACTTAATCGGTTAACAGCAGCCAATGTCCCCCATCGCCTGTCAAGCCGCTCGTCTCGCAAAGTGCCAATGTACCGACGGGGTAATGTAGAAGATATCTGTCTACAGCAGGGGATTCAACTCTCCTTGGTCTAGGTCAACGTGGTTGAGGCGGGTGGTGACGACCTAATGCCAAGCAGCGCTTTGAACTCTGGCATTGAGCGAGAGTTTAGCCATGTCGGCAAGCTGATGAGCTGATGAAGGCGAGCTGGGTTCCAACGATTGCCTCTTCAGACTGAAGTCTCCAAAATCCACTCAACTGCAGCCCCCAAGTCAGAAGCGATACAATCCGGCTGGGTCTGGTGCTGGTATTGTCCTGACAGGACGCGATCGCCATATCCGGTTGTCACCAAAACACCTTTGCAACCCGCGTTGTGGGCCAAATCGACGTCCGTGGCCTTGTCCCCCACCATTACGCTGTGGGCAATGTCCAAGTCGTGGTCCCAGGCTGCCGCCACTAGCATGCCTGGATTGGGTTTACGCCAGGTAGACCATCGGGCAAACTCTGGGTCACTTCCCCCCTCCGGTGGACTGAGGTAAGGACAATAGTAAAGCGCATCTAGATAGGCCTCAGACTCTACGTGCAGCAGATGCTGAAGCCGCTGGTGCAGCGCTTCCACATGTTGAAGCGGATAGTATCCCCTCGCTGGACCGGATTGATTGGAGACCAAGCAGCAAAACCAGCCTGCGCGATTCAGCCGATGCACCGCCTCGGCAGCTCCTGGAATAAGCTTCAAATCGTCAACTTGGTGGATATAGCCCGCTTCAACGTTCAAAACACCATCGCGATCAAGAAATACAGCGGGTTGTGACATTGCTATGGAAGACTATCAACGGAGAAGTTGTGACTGACGTTAGTATCATAGCGGCTGATACATTCGGTCCATCACTGTGATTTTTTCCAATCATGGGGATGATGGCTCTCCAATCGCAATTACGCCGCCGCTGCCGCCCTCGCGCTATAGGGTTTCACCCGGAACATGCCGTAGTTGAGCGCATGACATCGTTTCCAAGAAGGTTTCTACCCCGTTCTGCACGGTGTAAACTTCTACGGTTTCACCGTCTGCAGCACTGAATAAAAGCTGTTCCCGAGGTGAAATACTTTGTTCAAGGGTTGCGTCACCTGTACGCATGATGCGGAGCACGACAGCTTCGTCAGATGCATTGTAGTAGCAGCACAAGAAGTAGCGAACCTTTTCATCATTACGAAACATCTCGACGTTAGTCACCTTTGTACATCCACGTTGTTAATTGTTAACAGTGTATTGACGAGGGACCAATTTAGTCTGTACGGTATCGGACATAGGTCTTATTGTGCCTATTTTCCGTTAACTTGTATTCTTCTCTGCGTATAGTCGTATGTAGATAGCCGTATATCGGTATACCTACACTATAGGCGCGCTACAGGCAGCACTCGTCCCTAAGGGCTAGGCAGTCGGGAAAACTCATTTCTGATTTGGCGGTAGCATTCACAGGTCTCACCTTCTAGGCGATCGCGGTCAAGAATGGTGATTACGCCGCGTCGGTATTGAATAATATCACTACGCTGTAAAGATTGAGCCGCGACCGTCACCCCAGAACGACGGCTTCCCAGCATCTCGGCGATGAACTCTTGGGTTAAGGGCAGCTGGTCAGAGTCAATATTATCGCTGACGTGCAGCAGCCAGCGTGCGAAGCGTTGCTCGATCTTGTGGTGTCGGTTACAGGCTGCAAGTTGAGAGACGTACATGAACATAGCGCGGGTGTAGGCCAGCAAAGTACTTTGCAGCGCTCCACCCTGTCGAAATTGCTCCAGAAGGACGTCCGCATCGATTTGAATCCCACCGTCGGGCACCTGCACGATGGCGCGATTGACGGCGTGCCGATGCCCCAGCAGCACTGATATTCCCACCATTCCCTCTTTGCCAATCAGCCCAATTTCTGTCGTGGCCCCACTCTCCATTAGCGACACGATCGATATCATGGCTTGCTCAGGAAAATAGACCTGCTCAATGCGATCGCCAGGCTCATAAAGAATTTTGCCGCGGGGCAGCTCAATTGGCTTCAGATGGGACTCCAACGCTTGGTACTCTTTTTCAGGGAGGGCGCTGAGCAGCCGGTTATAAACTCGGCCTTTGCAGGTAGAACTGCCGCTGTT
>JBARYO010000117.1:0-1893 GCA_049647905.1 Elainellaceae cyanobacterium
ACCCTGAGCGATCGCATCTTGGTACATCCCATGGGCAGCGGCAGACAGTGGGGTCTTTTCTGCGCCCGCCAGACCCAGGGCATAGCGGAAATCCTTTTCCACCAGGTGAATGGGAAATAGGGGCGCATGGCGATCGCTCACCATTAGACCACCGGCTACATTTGCTGCTGGACTCAGCACCGGTAGGCCGCTCAAGCAATCCATAGCCTGCGCTTGAGACAGCCCTTGGTGCGTTAGGGCTCCCAGTAGTTCCCCGAGGGCCGCAACCTGAATCCCAAACAGGGCGTTGACCGCCAGCTTCAGGGCCATACCCTGGCCTATGGGGCCGACCTGCCGCACCGCACCGCTGACCTGCAGCAGCGGCGTTACTTCGGCCAGGGTCTCGGCATCTCCGCCCACCAGGTAGGTGAGCTTGGCGGCCTCTGCCTGGGGGCGAGACCCCACTACGGGGGCATCGAGAAACCTAGCACGACCCTCTAAATGCCCTGCCAGCTCTACCACCCAGTCGACGGTTAACGTGCTGGACTCGATGGCGATTGGTGCTGTGCTGCGGTTGGTAAATCCAGCGATCGCCCCCGTCTCGGGCGTGAGCCAAACGGCGCGTGAGGCCGCATCATCGGTAACCATGCTGATAATGATATCGGCCTGTTCGGCAGCATCTCGCGGCGTGGAGACATACTGGGCACCGCAGTCTAGAAGTGGATTGACCGTTTCCCGCGTGCGGTTGTATACCAAAACAGGGTAGCCAGCGTTCAGCAGATTTTGGGCGATGCGACTGCCCATGGCCCCCGCACCGAGGCATGCAACTGTTGTCATGAGTTTTGTTGTTTTTTGAGAATGGACCAGAGTCAATCCCACTGTAGAAGATGCAAAAGATGAGATAAAGAGACTATGTCACACGACTTTCGTGCCTGTTGCGCACGGATTGCCTATGGATGTTTCAGTCTTACAGCTGTTTGTAGATGTGCAGCGCCAAGGGAGTTTTGCCGCAGCGGCACGCGATCGCAACATTGACCCGTCTGCGGTGTCGCGGGCGATCGCGGGGTTGGAGGCTGAGCTTGGGGTGCGGCTGTTTCAGCGCACCACTCGGCAGCTGTCGATGACAGAGGCTGGACGTCTCTACTTCGAGCAGATTGAGCCGCTGATGGAGGATATCCAAGCGGCGGCGGCGCGGGCAAAAGACCTCTCCCAGACCCCCACTGGGACGCTGCGGGTGACGGCATCCAACGCCTTTGGCCTGACCTGCATCGTGCCGATGCTGCCAGAGTTTGAGCGGCAGTATCCCCAAGTCGCGGTTGACCTGTGGCTGACCGATGCGGTAGTGGACTTGCTGGGCGATCGGTTGGATATGGCTGTTCGCCTAGGGCCGCTACCCGACTCAAGCCTAATTGCCCAGCGACTCATGCCGACCCGCTACCGCGTCTGCGCCAGCCCCCAGTATTTGGCCCAGCAGGGTCACCCCAATCACCCCTCCGAAATTGCGCAGCGTAACGGCTTGCTATTTCCCCTGGCCGGGTTTCGCTCCCGCTGGCGCTTTCGCGATGAAACAGGACAGATGAATGAGGTGCCGGTGCAGGGGCGTACGACGATTTCCAACGCCATAGCCCTGCGGCATTGTGCGATCGCTGGAATGGGGCTGGCGCTGCTAGCCGACTGGCTGATTGATGCTGATCTGCAGTCAGGGCGATTGATAGACCTGTTTCCCAAATACGACGTGACCGCAACAGACTTTGAGACCTCTGCTTGGCTGTTATATCCGTCCCGCGCCTACCGCCCCCTCAAGGTGAATAAGTTTGCTGAGTTTTTGATGGAGCAACTCCCATGATGGTGAATTCTCTCGACCATTTAGTGCTGACAGTCAAAGCCATTGGCGTCACCGTTGATTTCTATACC
>JBARYO010000118.1:0-6189 GCA_049647905.1 Elainellaceae cyanobacterium
GAATGGTGGGCTTCCTGGTGTCAACTGCGAGGAATGGTGGGTTTCCTGGCGTTAACCCACCCTACCGAAACCATCATCGCCACCAAACTAAACCGTCTCACAGATACCGCCGTTTGCAGGGGGCCGCTGGGGGAGGCAACTCGTCCCCCAGCCAAGGGGGTTTGGGGGACAAGCCCCCAGCAGCCCAGTTCCATCAACGTCAACCCACCATAACCCCACCACACCCAAGCCAACACCCAAACAAATCGAGGACCCTCTACCCATGACTATCGCCCAAGAACGAACTCAAACCCAAACAACCGCCCACCCCCTAGAACCCCTAACCCCAGCAGAAATCGAAACCGCCGTCACCACCCTACGCGAGGCCCAATCCCTCGGCCCCGGCGTTCGCTTCGCCACCGTAACGCTCAAAGAACCGGCAAAAGAAACCGTACTCGCCTTCACCTCCGGCGACGTCGCCAAGCGGCAGGCTTTCTTGATCCTTCTCGATAGCGACACCGCCAAAACCTACGAAGCCGATGTAGACCTCACGAGCCGCACCGTCACCCGCTGGGAGCATATCCCCGACGTGCAGCCCCCCATCATGCTCGATGAATTCCTGGCCTGCGAGGATGCGGTCAAGGCAAACCCAGACTTCCAGGCGGCGATCGCCAAGCGCGGCATCACCGACCCCAGCCTCGTGATGGTAGATCCTTGGTCGGCAGGGAACTACGGCATCGAAGACGAAAAAGGCGTAAGGCTCTCACGAGCCCTGTGCTGGGTACGGGCCAACCCCACCGACAACGGCTACGCCCGCCCCATTGAGGGGGTGATTCCGGTGGTGGACCTCAACAAAATGGAGGTGGTGCGGGTAGAAGACCACGGCGTGGTGCCCCTGCCCCCCAAAGACGGCAACTACTCCACCGAGTACGTCAAGAACTACCGCCAAGACCTCAAGCCCCTGGAAATTGTGCAGCCAGAAGGGCCGAGCTTTACGGTCAACGGCCACAAAATCAGCTGGCAAAAGTGGAAAATGCGGGTAGGCTTCACGCCCCGAGAAGGGCTGGTGCTCTACACCATCACCTACACCGACCAAGGCCAAGAGCGCCCCGTCCTTTACCGGGCTTCCCTGGCAGAAATGACCGTACCCTACGGCGACCCTCAGCCCCACCACTACCGCAAAAACGCCTTTGACGTGGGCGAATACGGCATTGGCTCCCTAGCCAACTCACTGAAGCTAGGCTGCGATTGCCTGGGCGAAATCCACTACTTTGACGCTTTCTTAGCCACCTCTAAGGGCGATGTGGCCACCATCGAAAACGCCATCTGCCTCCATGAAGAGGACTTCGGCATTCTCTGGAAGCATGTGGACTGGCGCACCGAAGAGACGGAAGTGAGGCGATCGCGCCGGTTGGTGGTCTCCTTTGTCGCTACGGTGGGCAACTATGAATACGCCTTTTACTGGGACTTCTACCAAGACGGCACCATTGAGTATCAGGTGAAGCTGACGGGCATCGTCAGCACCGCCGCCGCCATGCCGGGGGAGAGGCCCAAGTACGGCACCCTAGTGGCCCCCCAGCTCAACGCCCCCATCCACCAGCACATCTTTAATGTGCGGCTGGATATGGCCGTCGACGGGCAAAACAACTCGGTTTATGAAGTGGATATCGTGCCGGAAGACGAGGAGAACAACCCCTACGGCAACGCCTTCTATGCCCAGTCCACCCTGCTGCCCACGGAGCTAGCCGCCCAGCGCACCATCGATCCCTGGAAAGGGCGCTACTGGAAAATCGTCAGCCCCGACAAAACCAACGCCATGGGCTACCCCACGGCCTACAAGCTGATGCCAGGGGAAAACACCCTGCCGTTGGCCCACCCCAACGCGGGGGTGAGCAAGCGCGCCCGCTATATGTCGAAGCATCTGTGGGTGACGCCCTACCAACCCGATGAGAACTTCCCGGCTGGCGACTATCCTAACCAGCACCCTGGCGAGGCGGGCTTGCCAGCTTGGACCCAGGGCGATCGCCCCGTAGAGAATACAGACTTGGTGGTGTGGTACACCTTTGCCCATAGCCATTCCCCCAGGGCAGAGGATTGGCCGGTGATGCCGGTGTCGGCGATTGGGTTTATGCTGAAGCCGCTGAATTTCTTCGATGAAAATCCGGCGAACGATGTGCCGCCGTCGCCTAAAGGCGGGGCCTGTCACTAGATACGGGTTGCTGCAGTGAATGCCTCTGGTAATGCACTATTGCGCCCATCATAGGGACAAGGACATATCCTTGTTTAGCGTTCTGAAAGCCCCCATCCCTAACCCTTTCCCCAATTTTGAGGGCAGGAGACCAGACACCCCTCTCCCAATTGGGGGAGAGGGGCCGGGGGTGAGGGCCAAAGCTGCGCTCACCCCGTACATACTGCGCCCCTACAAATGGTTGGCCGCCGACCCACCAATGAAATTAACGTTTCCCGGACCCATCCTATGGTTTCTACATCGGTCCCGTCCGCCCCGGCGAATATCCGCCACTACAGCGACATTCCCCCGCCCCTAGGAACCGTCGTCGCCGAATACCGCATTGCCCCCGGAACCGCGATCGCCTACGAGGTCACCGCAGGGCAATACGTTCAAATCATCGACGTAGCGGGCTCCCAATGCTCCGACTTCTTGGCCTTTGCCGGTGATAACTACCGCGAAGAGCTGGACAGCACCGTCACCCGCACCCTCAACGGGTTAGCCAACCCCCAGGCGGGGCTGCACGGCAAATACTTCTCTCGCACCTTTGCGCCTCTAGTCGAGGTAATACAGGACACCTGCGATCGCCACGACAGCTTCATGCTGGCCTGCACAGCCCGCTACTACGAAGATGCGGGCTACCCTGGCCACCCCAGCTGCAGCGACAACTTCAACCGAGTGCTGGCTCCCTACGGCATTTCGCCCCGCCCCGGCTGGGCCGCCATCAATTTTTTCTTTAACACCGCCGTTGACTGCCACGGGGCGATCGCCTCTGAGGAGTCCTGGTCGCGGCCTGGGGACTACGTGCTGCTTCAAGCCCATCAAAACTTGCTTTGCGCTAGCTCAGCCTGCCCTGACGATATTGACCCTGCCAACGGCTGGCAGCCCACGCCGATTCACGTCCGGGTCTACGCCGCCCGGCAGGACAGACCTGAACCTTTTGCGCGGGCTATGGGGCACCGAGCGGCGGCTGACAAGCCCCTGCGGCTAACTCAAGATAGCGCCTTTACCCCCAAGATTCGCCAGCTCACGGATGACCTGGTGGACTACAGCGGCTTCTGGGTGCCCAACAGCTTTGCCCACCAGGGAGACCAGGCCGAATATTGGGCGCTGCGGCAGCGGGCGGCGCTGATGGACCTGTCGGCCCTGCGCAAGTTTGAGGTGATTGGCCCCGATGCGCTGCCCCTATTGCAGTATGCTTTTTCCCGCAGCGTCGAGACGCTAGTGCCGGGTCAGTCGGCCTACGGCTGCTTGCTCAATTCCCACGGCGGCATTGTCGATGATGGCTTGGTCTTTTGCTTTAGCCCAACCCACTACCGCTACATCGGCAACTGCGACACCGATGGGGATTGGCTGGAGCGGCTGGCGCAGCGCCACGGTTGGGAGGTGACTATTTTGGCGGCTAGCGATCGCATTTATAACCTTGCCTTGCAGGGGCCAGCGTCGCGAGATATCCTGACGCTGCTGCTCAGGTTTAACGGCGATAGCACTGTTGCCCAATTGGGCGAGCTGCGCTACTTCCGCTTTTCCTCGGTCACAGTGGCCGGGATGCCGGTACTGGTGTCGCGCACGGGCTACACAGGTGAGCTGGGCTACGAGCTATTTGTGCATCCCAAATACGGCGCTGCCCTTTGGGATCAGCTGATGGCGGCGGGGCAACCTTCGGGTTTACTCCCTCTGGGAATGCAGGCGCTAAACCGGGCGCGAATTGAGGCGGGGCTGCTGGCCGCAGGAGCTGAGTTTGACGACCTGACGTCTCCGTATCAGGCGGGGATAGGCTGGACCGTGGCCATGAAAAAGCCTGACTTTATTGGCAAAGCTGCTCTGGAGGCAATTCGGCTCCATCCGCCCAAGGTGGGGGTGGGCCTGATCCTGGAGGGCAACGACGTTGCGGCCCATGGCCAGCCCGTCTATGCAGATGGGGAGCGCTGGCGCGTGGGACAAATTACCAGCGCCACCTTCTCGCCGATTTTGGGACGCAGCATCGCCCTGGCGCAGGTTGCACCGGAGTATGCCGAGCCTGGAACTGGGGTTGAGGTGGGCTTGCTCGATGGGCTAAAGCAGCGCGTCAGCGCGACTGTCGGGCCGCTGGCCGCCTTTGACCCCAGTAAAAGCCGCGTGAGGGTTTAGGTGATGAGCACAGCTGTGGCTACGAAAAATCAGCTTTGGGATTTGGCGGGGCGCGACGGGCTGTCTGTGGCGCGATCGCTGTTTGGCGAGGAGGTTAACCATCTGGCCCCGTTTCAGTCTCTGGAAACCACGCTGCAGGATAAGCCCTGCTCAGTGCTGCGGCTGTGCGACCGCAACTTTCGCCTGGGCTATTCGGGGCCGCTGAATCAAATTGTGGAGCCTCTGGGGGCCAGTGTCTGGGTGAAGCAGCTGGCGTGGATGCAGGCGATCGCGCTGCCGGATAGTCTGTTCCCAAGGCTGAGAGACTGCGTCACGGTGCGCCCGCCCCATCGCCTTGACTTGCCCCACAACTGTGCGGTTCCGGCTCAAGTTGACGGGGTGGCCGTTTTGGCATGGCGTCATATTGTCGCGGGGCAACCCACTTTAGAGGTCCACTTTGCCCGCGCCGATGCCGATAAGATATTGACTGTTGCGTTAGCGCTTGATGGCTCATAGTGAGGCCCTGACCAGAAAAGAATAATCTTTGAGTTAAGCTGAAATCGCCTCACAGCGAGCTTTTAGGGCTTGGTCAAAGTCGCGATAGCCCTGACGACTGACCCAGTAAACCCCTCGCCAGGCCAAGAACGGCACGAGTAATCCAGAATTTTTATGCACTTGCCTAAAGCGAGTTTGGCGATCGCTAATGGCCTCGAATTCAAAGGTGTGGTGCACGCTAAATAGAGCTGGGGATGTAAAGTGTCCTTGCCAGACGAATGAGCTAGGCGGCGCGATCGCCAAAAATTGGGCCGTGAGCCAGTGCTGGCCAAATTGCTTCAGGTCTTCTAAGAATTGGACTGATTGGCCAACGGTGAACTGGGCCGAAGCCTCTAACACAAATGGATTCCACTCTGAATAGGCCTCAAAGTCGGTGACCTGCTCCCAGACCAGCTGTCGCGGAGCCTGAATCACCACCTCGGTTGTCCAGCCGGGCATGAGCGCCATACGCTGCTGCAGGCTTGGGGTTGTGTCAGTCATGATGGGTTTACTCCCGTTGTTATATCGAATGGGCCTGGCGAATAATTGTGGCATCAACCTCAACCAGCTGATTTTCGTATCCCAAGCAGGCCACCCCTAGCAGCGTGGCGGGAGGAACGTTGTGGTCAAACCACTCTGCAACCGCATTCCAGGCCTCGGCAAGCTGCTGGTGATTTCCGGCGACGTAGATCGTTAGATGTCGAATGTCCTCTTCTCTAAAGCCATGCAGGTGAATGAGTTTGCGCAGATTGGTGAGGCACTGCACGGTCTGGGCCTGGGGGTTATCAATGCCGACAAGATTTGCGGCGGAGTTATGGGGCACCTGACCGGCCACAAAAAGCTGCTGGCCGATATGCTGGGCATACTGGTAGTCCGCGGTCTGGGCTAGGCCGGCGGCTGTTTCTTGGTGGTTCATGCTGTTGCTCACGCGTAGGAACTCGGCATGGGTGCGGCACCATTCACCACCCAGTTGCCGATGTCAAACAGCTTATAGTTCATCGGGTCGTGCAGCGACAGGGTGCGCAGGTTGCGCCAGTAACGGTCAAACCCATTGCCCTTGGCCACAGCGCGGGCACCCATCAGATCAAACATTACTTTCAGCTCCGGCACACCGGCGATCGCGTCTCGCTCCTGCACGGTTTGGCTGAGGTGGTGGGCTGGTGGCCGGCTGGAGGGATACAGCAGGTGATGTCCGTACGAGATTCATCCCTCGCAGCAGCTCCAATAGTCTCTAGAGCTGGGTGCTACCGCAGCGCAGCCGTAGGTTCAACGCCAAGGACCACAGGCACCTTAATGCCGTCAAAGCGGGTATAGTCAACGGCGGCAAAATCATTGATTCC
>JBARYO010000119.1:0-3167 GCA_049647905.1 Elainellaceae cyanobacterium
ATTATGCACTACAGCTTGTCGGCTGGGGACTGACAACGCTGTGGAAGTTTTCTAACCACAACTTTCTCAAGCGCTTAATTTATAGCTTTCTATTCCTTTGGGTTGGCTTTATGCCAGTACCTTTAGCCCGCTTAGGAATTACTTGGCTATACGCTCCGCACCTGCGCCCCAAATTTATTGACACAACCTTGAGTCGATTACGGACATTAGTAAGCTAGAAATACGCATTTTAGATGATATCAAAATATCAATTATGACAACCTCTATTCCTGAATTTTCTTATGCGTATTGCGATTTTACGTAGAGCGCCAAAAGCCTCCGTTAGCATGGATGTCTACGCGGATGGCCTAGCTGAAGGTCTGAGAGCTGTGCGCCCTGATTGGACTATCGAAGAGCACTGCCCAGATTTTAGGTCTAGCCGCTCCGGACTGCTCCAGCGGTTCGACAGCGTCGCGAAGTATTACGAACGATATTGGCGCTACCCGACAAGAATACGGAAGCTAGATGCCGATATCTTTCACATTATCGACCACAGCGATGGCTATCTCAGCGGCTGGCTTCACCGGGCCCAGCGCCCTAATGTTGTCACCTGTCACGACTTAATCAATCTGATCAGGCCAGAAACCTTTAAGGGCCGCGCCCAATTCCCGTTGATCAGCATGACGGCCTGGCGCTGGGGGGTTGAGGGAATGCGCCGGGCCGACCATGTCATTTCGGTATCTGCTCACACAAAGCAAGACGTCATTGAGCAGCTTGGGATTCCTCCCCAGTCGATCAGCGTGATTTACAACGCTGTAGATTCAGTCTTTCGGCGCTTACCACCAGGTGAAGTTCAAGCTGCGCGGCATCAGTATGGGCTTACGCCAAAGAGCTTCTGTCTACTAAACGTGGGATCTAACAACGCCCGCAAAAATATTTCTGCTGTCCTGGCGGCGGTTGAAAAGCTTAAAAATAATGGGGTTCCTATTCACTTCTGGAAAGTTGGCGCTGATTTTAACGCCGAGCAAAAGCAGTTTATTCACTCCAAAGGTCTCACCTCTTGCGTAGCCTATCTAGGACAGCCTGATGAAGCTACGCTCGTCCGGCTATACAATGCGGCGGATTGTCTCATGGCACCCTCTCTATATGAGGGATTTGGGCTAACGCTGCTAGAGGCCATGGCCTGCGGGACAGCGGTGATTACAGGTAACGTGTCAGCAATGCCTGAGGTCGTCGGCGAGGCGGCAATCCTTGCAGACCCGGTAGATGTAGAGGCGATCGCGCGGGCCGCTCAGCGTCTATACGAGCATCCCGATGAGCGAAACGAGCTCTCTCGCCTCGGACTAAAACGTGTTCAGCGGTTCACCTGGAAGGATACAGCGGAGCAGGCTGCTCAAATTTACGAGAAAGTCCTCCGCGCAACGCCGCTAGCCGCAGCGGCCAGGGCACCAAAATTCAGGGAAAATCACCCCATCAAACTTCAGTCACCAATCAATTCTCAAGGTGAACCATGAGCTATCAGCTCCGAGATATCCTCCGACTGCACGGCCGCGACCTCATGTTTGCCAAGCAGTATTGGCAAGAAAATCTGTTAAACCGGCTGCAAAGACGAGCCCCAAAATCGATAGTGCTCTGTAATTCCTATCCCAAGAGCGGCACCCATCTGCTCTACCAAATTTTATACTCCGCACAGGAATTTAAGAAATGGGATGACATTGTCTCGGTGCAGGCGCTGTGCGGCATTATGAACACCGCTTCCCACGTGCGCTGGAAAGTTGGGTCAGCTCCCGACGGCTCTATTGTCAGAAGCCACCTCATGTATGACAACCATATTCTAGATGTGCTGCAAGAGTTCAATTGCAAAGCTCTCTTTATCTACAGAGATCTGCGTGATGTGGCAGTTTCGCACGCCCGCTGGGTTACAAAAGAGGAGCGAATTTTTCTGCATGAGGTTTACAAGAGCTATCCCAAGTTTGACGATCAGCTCATGAGATCAATAAAAGGGGTACCGCTAGGAACGCCTTTTGGATCAAATGTTTCTCAGCCCGATATTGGGACAGACTTTTCTCGATGGAAAGGGTGGGTTAGCGATGCGGACACCTGCGCAGTTAAGTTAGAGGATTTGGTCGGTGCGCGCGGTGGTGTTTCAGAATATACACGTCTCTATATCGTTGAGCAGATATTAGACCACCTAGAGATACCAATGTCTACACAGAAAATTAGATCTCAGTTTGCCTCAAATGCGCTAGATCCGGGAGAATCCCACACTTTTCGCAAAGGCGGCAAGGGTAGTATCGGCGGATGGAAGGCGATCTTCAACGAAGACCACAAAACAGCATTTAAGCAAGCGGCAGGGCAGGATCTGATCGATTTGGGATACGAAGCCAACTTTGACTGGTAGCTCTTGCTAGGCATTCTACGATAAATCAATATTTATTCCAGTATCACGCTCTAAATAACTATGAATATCTCCGCCAAATCAAAGACAAAATTTAAGTTTCCCGACGTTTTTATTGTGGGCTCGGGGCGGTCAGGCACAACGCTACTGGCTTCAATCCTAAACGCCAGTGAGGATATTTATATTCCATATGAGAGCGATTTTATTGCTAGAGCATTTCCCTACTATCATCAAGACAGGTCCGATCTTGGGGAAGACGACTACAGACAAATCTTTAGACTGTTTCAGCTGTCGGCCAAGCAAGATGGCTGGGGGTTGTCAGAGGATCAGGTCGTTTCACACCTAAAGGCGCGCGCGCCACAGACCTTTGCAGAAGTTAATTCAGCGCTCTATGAGGCGTTTCACCAACAGGAGAAAACGGAGGACTTGCTCTGGGGAATCAAAGCTCCGGTGCTGATCGCTAGCTTAGAGCGCATTCATAAAGTCTTTCCCCAAGCCAAGATCATCCATGTTGTTCGAGACGGACGAGATGTATACCTGTCCTACAAAAAGGTGCATGAGACTAGTGATATTACCTTTGGTCCGAAGGGCGTTATTGAAAATGCGCTCTACTGGACTGATGGATTAAGGCGAGTTAGTGAGTTTCTCAAAGCCCATCCTAGCCATCAGGTTTATGAGCTCCGCTATGACGAGCTTCTGACCAACCCAGAAGCGGTCTCCAAACAGCTCTGTGATTTTCTAGGTATTGAGTATAGGCCCTCAATGCATGAAAACTTTAGCACCCTAGAGC
>JBARYO010000120.1:0-2913 GCA_049647905.1 Elainellaceae cyanobacterium
GTTCACTTGTTAGGAGTGACCGATACTGATTGTCACTGGGGCGCGCCGCAAAGCGGCGTGCCCCTCTGTTTTTCTTGGTTGACCAAAATATTGGGATACAAGCCTCGTCCTTTAGGACGGAGAGGATGTCAAGTTACCCGCCCTGTAGCGACTGAATCTGAAACAGCCAGCGGCGAAGACGCACTTTGTTGGCGGCGTACAGCGGGGGCTGATAGTATTCGACGGTAATCCAAACGGCCAAAGTGACGTGGATTAAGAGTGCCCCCAAAGCCCACACCATTGGCAACCAGGCCCAGCGGCTGCCGGGGAGTGGCGGAAATACATAGACCGCCAAGCCAAGCAAGGAAAACGGCACGATCGCCAAAATAAGAGCAATGATCCAGATGGCGATCGCCTCTGGCTGCGGTCCCGAGGTCTGCCAGCGATCGCCATCCCAGCGCCATGTGGCTGGCTGGGCACTATCTACGACCCAAACCAGCTGCTCATCGTAGCTAATGTCAAAGATGTGGCGGCAAAAGCTACAGGAAAAGGCCTCCATCAGCGTCAGCTGTGAGATCTGGCCATGGCGACAGACGGGGCAGAGGTAATGTCCGTCTGCAGACAGACTGTGATATTGGTTGGTATCCTGTCGGTCTGAAAAAGATGCCGACAGCGATCCCTGGGATTCGGAAGCATTTGCCACTGACACATCCCCCATACAAGTTACTTATGTAGGATAGCTCAGCAAGAGTTGCGATGTGCCTACTGGTGAATCAGCTCACGGGACTGCTTTTCATGGGCGACGTTGAGGTGCTGCTGCAGGGCATCTAGCTCGGCATGGAGATTGAGCAGCTCTAGCTGGTGGGCTGGCCGGTACGGCAGGGCGCGCGTTGCCCGAGAGTGGTCCTGTGCCGCCGCACTGTCTCGATAGTGGGAGCCGACTGTGGGGAGGGCTGGCTGCTTGCTAGAGGATGGGACAGCAGCGGCCTGAATAGAGGAACGGGGGTTAGATGAGTGACTTAACATTGAGTTTCGCTCGTCTCTACTAAATAATCAATCTGCATTTCGCCCCAAGGTCTTGATGCCCGTCTAGGGTGACAGGATAATTTGACGGGCGAACAGCGCAAATCTACGCAATACGCAAATCAGTTGGATATTGTATCGCAAGTTCAATGCCGAATTGTAACCAGCCAAAATTAGCTGCCTAACGGCGCTTGTGTCGATTTTTTGACTGGTTTGCCCCTTGAACGATCTTTATTAGAGGCTGTTAGAGTGCAGGCACGGTAAACAGCAGCCGCGCGATGACCTGGGGGGTGGGGAGGAGAATCATGACCAAAAGGGCTAGGGTAACGAGGCCAAGAAAATCTCTCTTGTTATCTAGCTGACTGACGTCGTTGAGCGCGGGTTCGTCGATGATGGGCATGAAGAATAGCAAAATAGCCCAGATTAGCAGCTCGTTTTGGACAAATGCCAAGGCGAGTACCAGCAAGCGTGCCACCTGACCGATCACAACCCCGGCCCGCTGCCCAAACATGGCATGGACCATATGACCGCCGTCTAGCTGCCCTACGGGAATCAGGTTGAGCGCGGTGATAACCATCCCCAGACAGCCTGCGATCGCCACAGGGTGGAGTGCTAGAGCGCTGGTTGTCATCAACTGACTCCCGAGGGCCAAGCGACTGAGAAGCGCGATGAGCAGGGATGATGTGGGGCTAAACGACTCAAAGTTGAAGATACTAGACTCTTCGGTCAGGGGGACGAGTGACGAGTGAGCCAATCCCCACATCAGGATAGGAATGGTGACAACAAGGCCAGCCAGCGGCCCTGAGATGCCGATGTCAAATAGTGCCTTTCGATGGGGTAGGGGCGATCGCGTTTGAATAAATGCCCCAAAGGTGCCAAATGGAAAAATCGTGGCTGGCGGGACAGGAATAAAATAGGGCAGCGTTGCTTTGATGCGATACCGGCGGGCCGCCCAATAGTGGCTCAGCTCATGGATGGCCAAGATCGACAGAAGAGAAAGGCTGTAGGGCAGACCCAGGCGCAATTGACTAACGCTAGCCTGCAGGTCGTCAGCGGCAACGCCACTGAGCAAAACCCCTGCTAGCGTGGTTGTCAGCAGCGTCGCGGCCAGAAGCGCTAGGGCCACGCCAGGGCGAGCGCGAAGCGGCTTACCCCGCTGGGCCAGCAGAGTGTTGGGAACTAACGTAAAAAAGGGTTTGCCGTCTAGACCTTCTTGGAACACCAGCAGGAAGCGATCCTCAAACAGGCGCTGAATGTTGCCCCAAATCGTTTTGTAAGCTTCCTCGGGCGAGGTCCTCAGGCTGCCTTTACAGACCACCGCTTGAGGACGATACTCAATGTTTCGCAGGTAGTATACCGCCCAGGGAAAGCAGCTCTTAAGCGCCTCCTCATCTTCTTTATTGATGGGGCGGGACGGGGGCTGGGATGGTGTAGACAGCTGCATCATGACGTTACTGGCCTGCTGGGCTGTTATGCTTCCGTCCGGTGTCCCTTTGTCTTCCAAGGTCGAGGGCGATTTTGACGGTTGATCGGAGCTGTAGTTTTGCTTAGGCCGTCCCCACTGAACCAAAAGCCAGTAGACCACAGGACAGCTGATCAGCGGAACTAAAAGTAGCACGACGGGAATATCAGCCTCGCCGTTGACCATTGTCCAGGCTGTCCAAATGAAGGCGGGCACCATCATGACGGTCCAAAGCAGCCAAACGGGCGTCCTTGTAATGTCAACAACGCTCCGCTGGACAACAACGTAGGTCAATATCCCGAGCAGGATCAGCCAAAACAGCATAGGCAATATCTCAAGGAGTATTCGACCGCCCACCTACGGCTTGCAGATGTGCAGAAGATGACATCAATAAGCATAAGTGATGCCTTCGGCTGCGCAGCAGTCGACTGTCTCCAGCATAGCGTTTC
>JBARYO010000121.1:0-1610 GCA_049647905.1 Elainellaceae cyanobacterium
GCGGCGCGGCCTGCCCCTGAGGAGCTGAAGGTGCTGGCCGAGGGATGTGATTTGCTGGTCATCCCTACTAGCCCAGACTCGCTATCTATTGGGGCCACGCTACAGATGATTGGCGTACTCAGCAACTTGCGTACGCAGTATAAAATTCTTTTGACTATTGTGCCCCCTAAGCCCAATGCAGTGGGGGAAGAAGCGAGGCAGGCGATCGCCGGTGCAGGGCTACCGCTGTTCAGTTCCGGTATCCGGCGGCTGGCGGTCTTTGGCAAGGCTGCGGCCATGGGGGTGCTGGTGAGCGACGTCCCTGGCGATCGCTATGCGGGCATTGCTTGGGACTGCTACAGACAGGTGGGGAGGGAGATTGAGCATGACGCGGTTTGACAAGCTGATGAAGCAGCGGAGCAAGGACGTTTCGGCAGTGCCGGAGCCGGAGGTTGTACAAGCCCCTGAACCTGTGGAGGAAGCGATCGCTCCACCAGCATCGACCCCTAAGCGGAAAAAGCGCGGGAAGCGAGGGGATCCGGACTTTACCCAGGTAACGGCCTATATTCGAAAGGAGACGCACCGGCAGGTGAAGCTGTCGCTGCTGCAGGAGGGGAGCGATCGGGAGTTCTCGGAGCTCGTGGAGGATTTGCTGGCTGAATATTTGCGTACGCAGCAGTTTGACAATTCAAGTAGTTAGTTATGCGTGATAGAGAGCTATCAGAGCCTTCATGCTACGCACTTACTGCGTTGAGAACTGTGTTTTAACAAGCTTTCGGCAGGAATTGAGAACGACTCATGTAGCCCTTCGACCATTCGGAGAGTTAGTGGACGTTTCCGTGCAAGAATTTCATAAACGCGGTTCTTCCGGCCAATTACAGGAACTAAGTCCTCGACGGTTAAACCTTGTTGCTCCATACGAAACTTGATAGCTTCAACTGGGTCTGGGAAGTCAATTGGATAGTGAGTACGCTCATATGCTTCGACCAGCGTCACCAAGATATCGAGCCGATCACCCTCTGGAGTGTCTTTCTCTGCCAACATCAATGATTCAATGTCTTTCAGCGTTGTTCTGTAATCGGTTTCAGTCTTGATCGGACGAATATACATAGGTCACCTCAGATTGTTTGCGCATCGATTTCATCGTACTGGTCGTGTGTTCCGAAGAATCGGATGTACACAACTCGGTAAGCGTAGTTAATCCAGACAACTAACCGATATTTGTTTCCAGCGATTCTAAATATGACTCGGCCATCTTTGAGTATCTTCGCATTTGAGAACTGAGCTTTCACCTCGGCTGGCGTAGCCCAATCCGCTCTTAGTGCTTCGCGGTACCATGCCATGCCCGGGTCAACTGAGTCAGCGTATGATGGTGAACTATCCCAAAAGGCCTTCAGCGTTGAGAGAGCAATGATTCGCATACACCCAGTATTCTAGTCCCAATATGGGACTTCCGCAATATTTGTCTTAGATTTTTATTATTTATACCTTACCCAGCCGCTAGAATTTTCAGCGCCTGAAGCTGCTTCTCCATCTGCTCTACCCGCGCCGATAGCCTTCCCACCTGCCCTGTCAACGTGTCGGCACTGCCCTTGTCTAGATAGAGGGCGATCGCCTCATGGACAATCTGA
>JBARYO010000122.1:0-4777 GCA_049647905.1 Elainellaceae cyanobacterium
GGTGACTCCTCGCCTAGAGACTTACTTACGAATTCAGAGCTGGGCATCTCGTGCCACCTTCAGACTACGCCGGTATGGTGTTGGGCTGTTTGTGGCCGATTTTCTGGCCCGCAAGCTCAAGCTGACGGCGTGGCAGAAGCGGGTTCAGCGCGTAATCAACGACCGTCAAACCCAGCGCATCAACCTGATGGGCGGTGTCGGCAGCGATCGCGATCGGAAGGCTAAGCGGCGTGCTGAGTTGCGCAGCGCGGCGCAGGCTAAATAGCCAGACTGTAGGGACATAGTGAGATAACCGCTGCGGTGTTGCCATCACGAACGCTTGATGATCTCAGGCAGAATCCCCCCCACCTGGTTGTTGAAAATCTCCATGTTCTTCCGGTCTTTATCGTTGAAACTGGCCCTGAACATCTTGGGAACCTCGGGCCAGGTGCTGGGATTATAGCCCTCGTTATCGCTGGCTAGGCACTTATTGAGCAGCTGGGTTACCCCCAGCAGTTCGCCCTCGGTGCCCAGCACCGGCATACACAGCAGACTGCAGGTGCGGTAGTGGTTCGCTGATCTGTTTCCTGGGCCATGTGGGAATGGCAGACATGGGTCAAATCCCCAGGCGTGGTGGGAAGCTCTAGCCGCAATTTGAGGCAGCGACAGTGACGATAATTTATTATTGCATCCACCTTTGATTTAAGGTAGGCCGACCTACTGTATAACCCCATTCCAGCTGACTCGAGATTTCGCGACAACCGGCGAATAGGGCAAATTAGCTGGGCCAATTTGCGTCTCTTCATCTAGCACATGCACCACCTGGTTATGGATGGCCTCTGCCTGCTCGGGGGAGTTGCCAATGCTGGTCAAGCCCAGTTTGCCAAACTCTGAGAGGCAGCCTATTAGGTGAAACGCCGTGCCGGTCTCGGTGGCGCTGTTGAAGTGCAGTCGATGATGGGCGATCATCTCCATTAAGTCGCTGGGTAGAAGGCCGCGATAGGACGGCTTTTGTAGGTTATCTGAGGCAATATAGTATTTCGGGTTGCCTTCTTGATCAAAAAACATGCCAGTGCCAGCATCGTAGTGGCCGTTGGTCAGCAGCTTCATGGTCATGAAGGGATGGGTCGTGCCGCCCTTGCGGAGGTTGATTTCGATTGCCTGGAGATCCCAGCTTGCAGAGGCGCTAGCGGGGCCAGGACGCTTCACCGCAATTACATCCAGGCTGTAGCGCTCTAGGGCTCCCTTGGCCGCTAAGCACTGACCCACGCGGTAACCCCATTCTTGCAGCGCTTGTCGGTAGGCGACATCAGCAGGGAAGCGACAGCCTAGAAAAATTTGGCCATCGGGTCCCCCGAGAATTTGGTCGTGGGTCGAGAGAATTTCAACCTCGCCCGTGGGGGTGATGCGTCCCTGGACGCTGGGCGATCGCTTTTCTTCTCCTTCGATAAAAGCTTCAGCGATCGCCCCCAGTTCTGGAATTCGCTGACTAAAGTTGGCCCAGGTTTCAGAGGGGGCTTGAAACCCCAAGTGATTGAACTGTTCAGCGATTGCTAAGGCTCTATCCCTGTGGGAAGCCTGCTGTGGGGAGACATGGGCTAGGGACTCTAGATCCAGAATGGCGTTGCCCTCTCCAGAGAAGCCCTCATTGAGCTTGATCACGATGCGCTTGAGATGGGTCTGCCGTTCCCACAGCTCGGCAGTCACTGCTGCGAGGTCGTCAATGCTATGGACTAGGTGACTACCATCGGGGTGGTCGATGTCGCAGGCGGCAAAGATATCCCGGCTGCCTGATTTCGTGCCCCAGTGCAGTAAGTCTGGCGCGACGCCCAGCAGCGGAATATCGAGCTGCAGGGCAAGCTCCTGCTCAAAGTGGGTGGAGTTATAGCAGGTCATGTAGGATCTGCCGGGGCGCAAGGACTGTTGAATACGCGCCACGAGCCGAGGCCGCTCTAAGATTTTCTCGGTGAGACATTTGGGAGAGGCGTCGTAGGTGCTCAGCATCAGCAGGCGATCGCGAGCCTGGGAGATGGGCACGCCGGGCAACAGCTGCAGGTAATAGTCAACAACGTCGGGGTGAATGGGCTGAGACGTCACGTAGATGAGGCGGGTCTGTGGATTACGCAGCCGAATAAAGGAGAACAGCAACCGCTCTTCGTAATGGTGAAAGCCTTTAATTTTCCCTAGTTCACGCTGGTCAAGACTGAGGGAGGGAACCACCAGAATATCGTAGGCACTGCGATCAAAATTGTTGATGGGTTGCCAGCGATCGCGCAGCTGGGCCTGAAGTTGCTGAAACCGACTGTTGCTGGATTCTTGACTAGTCTGATGGGCTTGGGTATCTGTGGCCATGGGGTAGCTCTAAACGTAAAGCACGCTGGTGCTAGATTGGCTATTCTAAGTTGGCTATATCTGGGCGCTATCAGCGCCTTAGACGCGATAGAGCTGGGTTGCGGGAGGGCAACTGTGACGATGATACCGGTGCAACGCCTGCTAAGTCTAAAATCTGTGGAATGAGATCCTCCCGCCGCACGGCCATCATATGTACCCCTTGGCAGATATGCTGCGCCGCGCGGACTTGCTCCGCAGCAATGCGAATTCCCTCTTGAAGCGGATCGCGGGCCTGCTCTAGGCGGTCAATCGTGGCGTCAGGAATCTGCACCCCAGGGACACAGCGGTTGATGAAGCGGGCATTCTTCGCTGATTTGAGCAAAAATATTCCGGCGAGAATCGGTTTGCCACAGCCTGCTGCCACTTGGGTCATGAAGGTCTCGAGCCGGTCAAAGTCAGAAATGAGCTGGCTTTGAAAAAACTGCGCCCCCGCGTCTAACTTGCGTTCGAAACGGCGCTGCAACCCCGACCAGCTGCGGCATTGTGGGTCAACAGCAGCTCCTGCAAACAGGCTAGTAGCGCCATCGTTCAAGGGTTTGTCATTGTCGTCTACGCCATGATTCATGTTGCGGATTAGCCCCAACAGCCGCACGGCCTCAAGATCGAATACGCTTTTGGCTTGGGGATGGTCTCCCGCTTTAACCGGATCCCCTGTTAGCGCCAGCACGTTGCGAATGCCGAGAGCTTGAGCCCCCATTAGATCTGCCTGCAGTGCAATACGGTTGCGATCGCGACAGGCGACTTGATACACAGGCTCAATGCCATGCTGCGCCAAAAGCGCTGACGCCACTAGGGAGGACATGCGGAGCACCGCCCGACTGCCGTCCGTCACGTTAACCGCATGGACGCGGTTGTGGAGCTGCCGTGCCATGGACAGCATATGATCTGGGTTACCCCCCTTCGGTGGCATGACCTCAGCCGTAATCAGAAATTTGCCAGCCTCTACCGCGCGGCGAAACTGTCCGCCTTCTTGAGATGGCATATTTTGGGGTGGTATGTCCTGAGCTGCCGTGAAGCCTGGGTCTAACATTGATAGCTGCTGCGTTTCTCTAAGTTTATCCTTTAATCTGTGTTGACTTTGTGTCGTATTAGCGGCACAAAAAAGGCGCGCAATGGCCGCACGCCCTAGTGAAAATTAGCGATAAGCCGTGACTGGTTAGCTCGCCTTGTAGAAGTTGACGCTGCGGTCTTTGGTGGCCCAGAAAATGTTGTGAATTTTCTCAAGGGCGTCCATCAGCTCGCTGCAGTGCTCAGGGCTAACTTCGACCTTACAGGCGGAGCAGAGTTTTGCCGCTTTCCAGAAGGTGTCATGTAGATCAGGGTACTTTTCAAGGTGTACTGGCTTGAAGTAGTCCGTCCAGAGGATGAGAATTTCGTCCTTGGCGATTTGAGCTTGCTCTTCCTTGATCGCAATATAGCGAGACATGGTGTTATGGTACGTTGCCATTTCCTTCGGGTTACCCGGAGTAGGGTGCTGTAGGTCGAGCATTTTCTTCGTCATACTGACCACGGCTTCAGCCGCAATACGAGCACTGGCCGGATCGTAGACGCCACAAGGACCATCGCAGTGGGCATAAACCGCGTCTGCAGGAAATAGGGCTTTAACTTTGGATGCGATTGTTTTTAGCATAACCATAGGTTGATTGATGTTTGATAGCGTGACAGAAAACCCTGCATGGACTAGCCTTCTGTGGCAAGGGCAACTGCAAATGATTAATGTCCGATCAACTTATATAGTACAGAATCTAAGTCATCGGCACATCTATCCCTATCAATACCCTCACTGACGTTTGGGCAATAGGCGATAGTCCCGCACATTCTATCTTAATTTCCCCTGCGGGTGGATAGGATGGCGGCAAGTGGATATCTAGAGCGCTCGTTTGGCCTCCTGCGCGACTTGGTCCACCTCGTCTTCTGAGAGGGTTTTGAGGGCGCTGTGGGTCTGCTCACCCCCAATTTGCCCAAGCGCCTGGGCCACCCGATGGCGGATTTGCCAATCCGAGCTATCGACATAGGCCGTCAAGTGGGGAACGGCGCGCTGGTCTTTGAGTTCTCCCAGTGATCCGATGGCCACAGTACGAATTAGCTCGTTTTGGCTCTCTAGCGCTTCCACCAGGATGCTGTAGCCCCGAGCATCTCCAAGCTCGCCCAATGCCGCTACGATACTGAACTGGACGAGCCATTCATCGGTTTCGCGGTAAAGGGTCTCCATGGTTTCGAAGGCCTCAGTCAGCTTGAGCGCCCCCACAGAGTCAGCGGCAGCAGCCCGCACATCAAGATCACTATCCCGCATTAGGGCTTGCTCCAGAATGGTGCGGGAGGTCTCCCGGTCGTGGTGACCAACGGAGGAAAGCTGGCTGACGGCGGCGTACCGTACGCGGGGATGTTGATCGGCGATCGCTCGCTG
>JBARYO010000123.1:0-4763 GCA_049647905.1 Elainellaceae cyanobacterium
TGGCAATCCCGATGGCAGCCCTGTGGATGCGGCACCGTCGCCTACTGTCATCATCAGCGAGTGGTCCCAAGGGACGAACGGGGGCAAAGAATGGGTAGAGTTTCAGGTGCTTGGAGATGACCCCAGCGCTACCGTTGACCTGCAGAACGCCGTCTTGTCTGATACAAATCGAGGGATGGCGCGGCTGCAGCTTTCGGGGGCTGGGTTCGCTGCGCTGCCGGTGGGCACCATCCTCGTGGTTTACAACGGTACTGACCCGGACGATGGCCTTGTGCCTGATCTAAACCTCGACCCCGTCAGCGGCGATTTCACCTTGGTCATCCCCTCTACCAATGCCGCAGGAGATTTTGCCATTACGGCCACTGAATCTACATCTGGTAGCAATGGCTGGGGGACGGGGGCGGGCGGCGCGTTTGGCAACGCCAACGGTGGCGATGTGCCGGTGCTGATGTCGGCGGAGAGTGGTTTCTTTACGGCAGACAACACGCCAGTCATCTACACCGATGCCGATGCGATCGCCACCTTCTACGGTATTTTGCCCTTCAACGCCGTAACCCAGGGAACGCCAGAGGCTCCATCAGTGGGTAGCTCAGCTGGCGGAGATAGTTTCCATTACCTTGGCAATGATGCGTCAGGCATCACCGTCGATGCAAATTGGGCGCGGGACACGAACAATGCTGTGACCAACGGCAACAGCCGCACCCCTGGTGAACCCAATGCCCAGGTGATCATCACTGCTGCTGACGACCTAGATGGCCTCAATGAAACCACGCAGAGCTATGCCGTCGTGCTTCGCAGCCAGCCCACGGCAGCGGTCACCATTGTGGTGACACCCATCGGCTCGGTTGATTTGGGAAATGGGGCAGGCGTTGACGCCACCCTAACGTTCACCCCTGGCAATTGGTACGTCCCTCAAATCGTAGTCTTTACCGCCGCTGAGGGGCTATTTACGGGGAGCTCTCCCCTCACACAGGTTACCTATACGGTTGCTTCTGAAAACTCTGAGTCACGCTACAACAGTACCAACGGCGTCATCCTCTCTGTGGCTGGAATATTTCCCGCTCCAGAGACCCTGGAGCCACCAATTGAACCGACACCAGAATTGCCGCCCGAAGCACCGCCCGTAACAATAGAGCAACCGGAGTTACCCGCACCCGTCGAAGTCCCCGCACCCGTCGACCCACCAGAGCCATCGCCACCGCTGCCAGTACTCGATACGGATAGGGATGGCATCAGCGATGACAGCGATCTCGACGATGACAATGATGGCATTTTGGATGTGGCAGAGGAGCAGGAGGATCCCGCTCGGGATACTGACGATGATGGCATCTTGGACCGGCTAGACCTAGACGCCGATAGCGACAGCATTCCCGATTTGTATGAGGGACTGGTGAACGACGCTCTGATTTTGGCTCTTGATGCCAACGGAGATGGACAAATTGACCTAAGCAACGCGTTTGGTGCCAACGGCTTTGCCGACGCCCTTGAGACAGCTCCCGATTCTGGCGTTGTCGCCGCTGTTGGTGTCGGCGGCAGCGGGATGCCAACAGATACCGACGGCGATAACCACCCCGACTTCCAGGATCTCGATGCTGACAACGACGGCATTGCTGATATCACTGAGGCTACTACGGGCGTCGGCAGCAGCGACGCCGACGGGGATGGTCAAGTCGATAGCACTATTGACACCGACGGCGATGGCCTAACCGATGCGGTAGATCCGGACAGCGGCGGCAGCCTCCCTTCCCTGCCCAACAGCGATCGCGATGAGGTCGCTGACTTTCGTGATCTTGATAGCGACAACGATGGCCTGTTCGACCTACAAGAAGTTGACCTAGAGCTGCCCGACAGCAACGGCGACGGCCAAGTGGATGGCCCTGATCTCAATGCCGACGGCATTATTGACGTCGTTGATGCTGGCGAACCTGGCGGTGGATGGCTCGGATTTGCGATCCCAAGTGATCTTGATGAAAATGGCATCTCTGATGCTTCAGAACCGCCGACCCGTCGACCTCGTCGATCTAGCTTGCGCCAGCCTACTGCTATCACAGGGGGTAATGGCGATGACATTCTCATCGGCTTTAGCAATCCGGATATCCTCAATGGCGGTGCTGGTGCTGACATTCTCAACGGCGGCGGTAGCCCCGACTGGCTTGTCGGCGGGCTCGGCAACGATATCCTCAACGGCGGCACCGATCGCGATCGCCTGTGGGGAGGGCGAGGTAATGATGTGCTTAACGCGGGTGATGGCAGCGACCGCTCTAATGGTGGGGCAGGACGCGATATCCTCAACGGCGGTGCGGGACGCGATCGGGCCGTGGGGGGGCGGGGGCGCGATACCCTCGACGGGGGGCGGGGTGATGACATTCTCATCGGCGGGGCAGGGCGCGATCGGCTCACTGGAGGCCAGGGCAGCGATCGCTTCAAGTATCGGCAGCAGCGCGACTTTGGTGACGTCGTCACTGACTTTGAGATCCTCAAAGATCGAATTGATCTGCGCCAGGTCAGCGGTGTGCGCTCCATGGACAACATCATCCTGAAACAGCAGGGGAGCGATGCCATTGTGCGCGTTGCCTTCACCGGTGACATCAAGACCCTTGCGGTGCTAGAGGATGTCAATACCAATGCCCTCACCGCTCGCCACTTCGCGCTCTAAGTGCTCTATCCCAGCAGAGTCTCCATATCACCTAGCGTTCCACAGCAGCCGAGGGGGACTGAGCCTCTCAATCTTAGCTATTTGATAAATTTGCCAGCGTTTACCGTCAAAGCAATGCAAATCAGCGTACCCTGACGTTAGTTTCCAACTTTGTATCTGTAGCATCCTATTGACGGTAGGAAATTGTATAACAGTACAGGGCATTTTAGATGCCGCCCAACGTTCTGACGCATTGTTACGTCTGCCCCCCCCCTGTAGATACCTGAAAATCGTCAGGGTGCGTTCTCTGAAAATCATATCGAGGGACCCCGCATGAAACCGATCGCTTTTGCCTCTGCTCTGCTCTCCATCGCCACCTATCTTGCGGCTGGCAGCGCAGCTATGGCGCAAACAGCCCCAGGGAGCACTCCAGCACCCGACGTCGCCACAGAGGCTAGCCTACTGATCTCGCCTCGCGTGGGTGTCGGTCACACAACATCTGGAGCAGGCTTTGATGGGACGACAGAGTTTAATGGCTTCATTCCGCTGGGCCAAGAGGAAGGCCGCTCCATAACCTTCTTTGAGCCCCAGTTTTTATTAGATAACGATGGACAAACGGGCGGTAATCTATTGCTCGGCCACCGTGTCTACAGTTCTAAGAGCGATCGCATCTTCGGTGGCTACATCTCCCTCGATAACCGCCAGCCAGAAGAATATGACTTTTACCAAATTGGCCTCGGCTTAGAAACCTTGGGCCGCGTGTTTGATGCCCGCATCAATGGCTATGTCCCCTTAGGCGACACCAGCAACGTCCTTGATGAGAACACCTTCAACGCCTCTGCCGTGGGCACCAGCGCATTCGAGGGAAACCAACTGGTGCTCTCTAGCCTCGTCACGCAGCGGACCCGTCGCGTGGAGGAATTTGCCCTGGCGGGGTTTGACGCTGAAGTTGGCGCTAAACTCCTAGACTGGAATGAGGGGGACGGCGACCTGAGAAGCTTTGCAGGGCTCTACTTCTACGACACCGCTCGCGTCAACAGCAGCCTTGGCTACCGCCTGGGATTAGAGGTCCGCCCGGTGCAGAACTTACTGCTCGGGGTGTCGGTCCAGGGGGACGATATTTTTGGCACTAACGTTGTCGGCAGCTTTGGCCTCACCTTCCCGCGCGTCCGGCCTAAAGGCCCCATTGCTGAAGAAGATATGGTGATTGCTCGCCTTGGTGAGCCAACCCGCCGCATCTCCAGCATTGCTGTGGAGACCCGAGAGAGCTTTGAGGATTCGACAGTAACGTTCGTAATGCCGCTGATGAACCCAGAGGAGGAGCAAGCCTACCGCTTCGTTCACGTTGCTCTGGGAGCCGTAGGCGGTGACGGAACCTTTGAGTCACCCTTTGGCACCGTTCAAGAGGCTATCGACGATACCATCTCCGACGGCAACAATATTGTCTACGTCGATGCTGGCGCTAATCCAGCAATTCCCGCCTTTGCCATACCGGACCGCGTGCGGGTGCTATCCCAAGGCCCAACCCAGCTGCTAGCGGGTCTACCGTTCCCTGGTTTTCCCGAGCTACCATCTCGCCTGCCCTTCTCGCCTGTTACCAACTTTGACGACGGTATTCTCGTCGAAGTTCCGCTCTCTGGAGACGGTAACTTCCCGCTGATTCAAGATGCCGGAGCCGCCAACCTCGTTACGTTAGGCGATTCTGCTGTGCTTTCTGGCTTCACACTGAATGGTGGGACAGAAAATGCTGTGGCCGCAGTGGGCGTGGAAAATGCCGAAATCCGCGACAATACCATTACCAACGCCGGACGGGGTATTTTCCTCAGCGATGCATCCGGTAGCGTCATTCTGTTTGATAACGACATTAGTGCCATAACGGGCGGCGCGACCTCAGGGCAGGGCATTCTGGTCAACAATACTCTCAGCGACTCTGTTGAAGTCAGTATTGCGCGCCAGCAAATCGCTGATACGCGCATTGGCATCGACGTTACTGCTGCTGGAAATCTGGCGGCAACGCTGGATCCTCAGCAAATCGTCACCATCAACAGCACGATGATTGAGGATAGCGCTGAGGAAGGGCTACGATTCCAGGCCAGTGCCCTAGGGAACCAGACGCTTAGTATCAATA
>JBARYO010000124.1:0-4652 GCA_049647905.1 Elainellaceae cyanobacterium
ATCGACAACCGCCCAGGCGTCTTGACACGCTTGAGATCCTGGCCCCTTCTCAGAACAAATCTGGCGGGCGGTCTCCTCAAAATGCTGTAATTGCTCCCCTAGCCTCAGGAGTTTTGGGCTTTCGATAAAGTCGCCCTGCTCTAAAATATCTGTCATCGATAGAATCCCCAGCAGACGCTGCTGCACCACAGGGGCACTGTGGATACCCGAATCGGCAAGGAGGCGAGCGGCGTACTCAATGCCCAGGTCAGGATTGAGGACCACGCAGGGCTTGGACATGATTTCGTAGACACGCCGTCGTTGCGTGCTTTGGCCAAAGGCAACGACTTTTGCAACCACATCGGTCACGGTGACAATTCCATAGGCATCTTCCTCGTAGTTCTGGTCCACAATCAGCGCCTGGATGGCCTGTCGCCGCATGAGCTTCACCGCCTCAGAAATCGGCGCAGTGCTGCGGATTGTGACCACTGATTGCGTCATAATATCGGCGACTTTCATAGCGCGTCTCCTTTAATTTCTTGGATAGCTTGTATCTCCTTCAGCGTTCGCTCAGCCTCTTGAACATCTAGAACACTGATGGCAAAACCAACGTGGACCACCACGTAATCCCCAATTTCAGCGTCAGGCACGTAGGCCAAACTGACGTCTTTCAAAACGCCACCAAAACTGACACGTCCGCTGCGGTCAAGGTCTTCCCCATCGATGCTGATGACTTCTCCCGGTACGGCTAGGCACATAGCCCCCCTCCCAGCGATGCGACAGACTGCAGGGCTCCGATCACTTGGCCTACGGCGATGCCACCGTCGTTGGGGGGAACCCGCTGGTGATGGTAAACCGTAAACCCCTGGGCTTCGAGCTGCTGAGTGGTTTGCTCAGTCAGTAAACGGTTTTGAAAGCAGCCTCCAGTCAGCAAAACTTGGGACGTCCCGACGAGCCGAGCAATGGCTCCCACAATTTCCGCTAGGGTGCGATGAAATCTAGCGGCTATGATGCTGCGGGGAATATTGTCATTCAGGTCGGCGACTACGGCGCGGAGTATCAATGTCCAGTTGACGATGTAGGGCTGGTCTTGAGACATGGCAAAGGGGTACCGCCGCTGCAGGCCACCCTCAGCAGCAAACTCCAGGGACATCGCGGCTTGCCCTTCAAAGCTGGTGGTTTGATGCAGATTCAGCAGGGCCGCGATGCCATCGAACAGCCGCCCCATGCTGGAGGTCATGGGCGTATTGATTTGGTGGGTCAGCATTTGCAGCAGCAGGTTGCGCTGGAAGGGGTTTAAAGGTTGGAGTGGCGCGAGGTCTAGCTCAAAAGCTGCTTTGCCATAGCAGGCGTAAAGGAGTCCCGCCGCCGATCGCCACGGCTTGCGGCTGCAGACGTTTCCCCCCGGCAGCGGAAAGGGCAGCAGGTGGGCAACCCGCTCAAAGCCGCCATCTGTAATCTGCAAAAATTCGCCACCCCAGATGGTCTGGTCAGCGCCATAGCCCGCGCCATCCCAGGTTACAGCGAGTACCGGCGCTTGGAGCTGATGCTCCGCGATGCCAGATAGGGCATGGGCGTAGTGGTGCTGCACTGGAATTAAAGGGGCGTGCCACTGCTGGGCCAACGTTTGGGCGAGGCGCGTGGAGCCATAGTCTGGGTGCAGGTCGCAGGCGATCGCGGTGGGCTGGCACTGGTAAAGCGCAAGAAAGTCGGTGATGGTCTGGTGAAGTCGGTCCATCGCCTCGGGGGTGCCCAAATCCCCAATGTGCGGACCCAGCACAATTTGGCTCCCTGACGATAGGGCGATCGCGCTCTTAAGATGGGCTCCCACAGCGAGGATTCGCTGACCTGCCACTGGCGGCGTTAGCCAATCTGGCAGCTCAATCACCTGTGGAGCGTAGCCTCGGGCATGGCGCAAAACCTGGGGCTGGTCTTGAACGAGCTGCACAACAGAATCATCAACCGGATGCTGGATGGGGCGATTGTGGACTAAGAATCCATCGGCGATGGCTAGGGGCTGATTTTGGAACGCCATCCCTCCCAAATTGTGAAACGCTTCCTGCTCCTCGATGCAAATGGGCTCACCGGAGACATTACCGCTAGTCGCCACGAGCGGAGCACCGTACTGGCGTAGCAGCAGGTGGTGCAGCGGCGTGGTGGGCAGCATGACGCCGAGGTAAGAGTTACCGGGGGCGATCGCCGGGGCTAGCTTGGTGCGGGGTCGCTTGGGCAACAACACGATGGGGCCTTGCGCCGAGGTAAGTAGGTCTGCCGCTGCCGCTGATACCTGGCAATGCCGCCGGACATAATCTAGGTCGGGGTACATTAGCGCTAAGGGCTTGTCGGGGCGATGCTTGCGCTGCCGCAGACGGGCTACGGCCTTTGGGTTTTGGGCATCTGTCAGCAGTTGAAACCCGCCTAGCCCTTTGAGGGCGATAACCTTGCCGTGCTGAAGGGCAGCGATCGCCTGCTGTAGCGGCTCCCCCTGCTGTTGGTGCCCATTTGCCCAAAACGCGAGGGCTGGGCCGCAGCGCGGGCAGGCGTTGGGCTGGGCGTGAAAGCGGCGATCGCGGGGGTTGGCATATTCTGCCTGGCAGTCTGGGCAAAGCGTGAAGTCTGCCAGGGTGGTGTGGTGGCGATCGTAGGGCAGGGCGGTGATGACGCTGAAGCGGGGGCCGCAGTGGGTGCAGTTGGTGAAGGCATACTGGTGGCGGCGATTGTGGGATGTGAACACCTCCTGCAGACAGTCAGAGCAGGTAGATAGGTCTGGCAGCACAGATACCGCCCCCAACCCGACCTCGGGCGCTACCGCATCAGACGCCCAAATTTCAAACTGAGTGGCCCCTTGAGGCGGCAGCGATTGCTGTTCTAGGGTGTGAATTGTGGCGTGGGGCGGCAGCTCTTGCTGAAGCCGCTGGCGAAACTCGCAAACCGCAGCTTCGCCTCCTTCAATATCTATTACCACGCCATTTGGCGTATTCTTGACCCCACCGGCTAACCCAAAATCCATTGCCAGCCGATGGACAAAAGGCCGAAACCCAACGCCCTGCACGGCACCTTGGGCAAGCAAGCTAATTCGGTGTTGTGTCGCTTGATGTGTCATCGTGACATTCCGTACAGTACCCTATCATCCAAGCTTGTAGCCGATCTGCCTCAAGAACTTTTGGCGCTCGGCAACCTCCTCCGGCCCTTCAACCCCCTTGGGGGACGCGCCGTCGATCACGCCAAGAATGCCGCGCCCCTGGTCACTTTTGGCTGTGATGACCTGCACCGGGTTTGCCGTCGCGCAGTAGATGCGGCAAACCTCTGGGCATTGCTTGACGGCATTGAGCACATTTACTGGGAAGACTCGCTGCATCAAAATGATGAAGCTATGGCCTGCAGCGATCGCCTCTGCATTTTTCACGGCAGCGGCCTGGAGTGCCCTATCGTTACCTGCAGCCCGAACTAGGCAGGGACCCGAGGCTTCACAAAACGCCAGCCCAAACTGGATCTGCGCCGATGCACTCACCAGGGTTTCGTAAAGGTCTTCCACCGTTTTGATGAAATGACTCTGTCCCAGAATCAGGTTAGTCTCGGAAGGAGTTTTCAGATTGATTAGATCGAACTCTATGGTCATTTTGCCTTACTTGCTGGGGGTACGTAGCTGTGCTGATCGGCACCAGTGCATTCCTTGCTAAGCGCGTTAAAACGCGCTGGAAACCCGTCCCTGAGACCCATTGCTCAAAAAAGAATTTAGCGTTTTCCCGTCCTGCAGGAGGAGGACCGTTAGCTGTTAGGTTAAGCAGAGATTCTGCGAAACTTATGAGGATAGCGGTAGCGATCGCAGGATTTGCTGCAGCGGATTTGCCCTGCCGCTATCGGTGGATCTAGTCTTCCTCTAGCTTGGCAGACCTATATTCCGCCATAGTGCTGTCCGAAAGATCGTATTGATGGACCATCAAAACGTGACCATCCGGTTGGTCACTTTCAGGCGAATAGTTTTCTGCAATTTGAACAAAGGCAAAGTTTGAGTTATCTAGCCAGTACACGCCAAGATACTCACAGGGCGTGCCGCAGAATTCTAGCCTTTCTACGGTTTGGTCATTCAGTCGGTTGTAGATGTCCAGGCTGCTGTCTGGCTCGCTTGTCGTTGCGTTGATTGCCACTGCCGTCTGCCCATCTGGCGAGAACACCCAGTTTGCATCGTCAGCCGTGGCGTCTAGTGACGTGCTGACGCTTGCGGGTGCTATGGGGTCTTCCGATGCGTAGGCAAACAGGTTGTCGTATTGGTCCCCTTTTACGTCGAGCGTTTCAAGGATGACTTGCTCAAGGTAAGGGTTTTTGTCCGCGATCGCCTTGACGGAGCGGGGTTCTGCATTGAACGGGTAGCACTCTGTCAGGGAGGCGGATAGCAAAAGCAGGATAAGTTCTTTGCGCATCTCCTGTACCTATGAAGCATGCTTTTAGACTAGAAGGGGAGTTTGAGGAAGTGGTGAGGATGTGAACCGATGGTACGAGAGGTAGGTAATGAGGGTAGCCGTGGCGATTCCCCGCAGTCAGATATCTCCGCCTTCGGCGTCCCCCTGGGTAGGGCAGGGCTGATCTATTGCGGGGAGAAAAGTGAATATAGAGAATGAACACCAGCATGAGCATTCCTTCCCCATGAGCCTAATCAACCACTTCCAGCAGAT
>JBARYO010000125.1:0-3036 GCA_049647905.1 Elainellaceae cyanobacterium
GAGACGCCCTACATCGCCAACAACATCGAGTTCACCCGCGCCGCCTACGGGCTCACCCAAATCGAAAGCCGGGACTTTCCTGCTGAGGCGAACTTGAGCGCTGCCGATCTCAACAGCAATGCCTCAACCATCAAAAATATTCGCCTTTGGGACTACCGCCCGCTGCTGAGCACCTACCGGCAGCTGCAGGAAATTCGGCCCTACTACACCTTCAAAGATGTTGATGTCGATCGCTACACCATAGATGGCAACGACCAGCAGGTGATGATCGCCCCCAGAGAGCTGGACTATACCGAAGTGCCTGCCGCCGCCCAAACCTGGGTCAATCAGCGGCTCAAGTATACCCACGGCTACGGCGTCGCCATGAGCCCTGTCAATCAGGTGACAGATGACGGATTGCCTGAATTCTTTATTCAGGATATTCCGCCGGTTTCTACTATTGAGCAAACGGTGGATCAACCCGGTATCTACTACGGCGAGTCAACGGATGCTTACGTCTTTACCGGCACCACTACAGAAGAGTTCGACTACCCCCGCAGTGGCAGCAACGCTTTGACAAACTACAGCGGCGCTGGTGGCGTGCCGATGCCGTCGATGCTGCATCGGCTGGCCTATGCCTATGACTTGGGCAGCTTCAAGATTCTGATCTCAAATTACCTTACCCCAGACTCTCGAATTCACTACCACCGCCGCATTCTAGAGCGGGCCAAGCAGGTGGCCCCCTTCCTTCGCTTCGATGACGATCCCTACATCACACTCATCGACGGGCGGCTGCAGTGGATCTTAGATGCCTATACCGTGAGCAATCGGTTCCCCTATGCCCAGCCAGTGAGTCAAAGTGCAGATGCTGGCGCGGTCTTTAGTGAAGGAAATGTGCGGCAGATTCTGCGTGGAAACGTGAACTATGTGCGCAACTCGGTCAAGGTTGTCATCGATGCCTACGACGGTACGATGCGATTTCTTGTGGTGGATGAGTCCGATCCGGTGCTGGCTGCCTATCAGAATATCTTTCCCACCCTATTTCAATCTGGCGATATTTCCCCCGCCGTTCGGGCGCATTTCCGCTATCCGGTGGACCAATTCAAAATCCAGGCCCAAATGTATCTGTCGTACCACATGACAGATTCAGAAGAGTTCTACAACCGCGAAGATCTATGGCGGTTTCCCTTAGAGCAGTATGAGCAGCAGCAGGAGGTGATGCAGCCCTACTACGTCAACATGCGTCTGCCAGAAGACACAGAAGAAGAGTTCATTCTGATTCTGCCGTTCACCCCTGTCAGTAAAGACAACATGATTGCTTGGATGGCCGCTCGGTCGGATGGCGAGCAATACGGCAATATGCTGCTGTACGAATTTCCCAAACAAGAGCTAATTTACGGCCCCAGCCAAATTGAAGCTCGAATTGACCAAAATCCAGAGATTTCCCAACGGCTTACCCTCTGGAGCCAGGAAGGCTCGCGGGTTATTCGTGGCGACCTTGTGGTGATTCCCATCAACCAGTCCTTGCTGTATATTGAGCCGATCTACCTTCGGGCCGAGCAGGGGGAGCTGCCGGAACTGCGGCGGGTGATTGTGGCCTATGACAATCAGACAGTTATGGAGCCTTCTTTGGAAGAAGCGCTGCAGGTTATTTTTGGAGATACCTCAATTGGCGCAGAGGGTTCTGGAGCTGAAGCGGCTACCCCGTCCGAATCCCAAGAGCAATCATCCGCAGCAGCACAGCCCAGGCTGCCGCAAAATACACCGTCACAGGCTACACCAGCGGTGAGTGACATCCAGGCTGCTATTGAAGCTTATACCAATGCTCAAGACGCTCTGCGGCAGGGGGATTGGGCCGAGTATGGTCGCTATCAGCAGGAACTGGGGCAGCGGCTTGAACAGCTGCAGACCTCAGCGGACGGATCGGCATCGAGCGCTGCACCCGGCAATGCCGCCAGTGGTGAGCCCAGCGAGTAGCTGCTATGGAATGCATGCTGCATAATCTGCTGGCCACCAGCGTCACCTTTATCTTGGCGGTGGCGTGGCTGCGCGCCATGGACGCTTTGGCCCATCGCGGTGTGCTGCCGCAGACCCTCAGCCGCAAAATTATTCACACGGGTACGGGGCCGCTGTTTGTGCTCTGCTGGCCTCTGTTTAGCGAGAGTGCGCTGTCTCGCTTTTGGGCCGCCCTAATTCCGCTAGCGATCGCCCTTCAGTTTGCAGCGGTGGGGTTGGGTCTAGTTGAGGATAAGGCCGCTGTAGCGGCTATGTCCCGTGGGGGTGACCCTCGGGAGCTTCTGCGTGGGCCGCTGTACTATGGCCTGTCGTTCGTGGTGTGTACGGTGGTCTTCTGGCGATCGTCGCCTGTGGGCATCCTGGCGCTGATGATCCTATGCGGCGGCGATGGCCTCGCTGACATTGTGGGCCGCCGCTGGGGAACCCGAAAGCTCCCACTGAATCCTCAGAAAAGCTGGATTGGGTCTGGAGCCATGTTCGCCGGCAGTTTTGGCTTTAGCATAGGGATGCTCTGGTGGTTTGATGCGCTGGGCTATATTGCCGTTCCTCGGACTGTAGAAGCTACCTTGACCCTGGGGGCGATCGCCTTAGTTGCGACAGTTGTAGAAGCATTACCGGTCAAGGATATTGATAATCTGACCCTCACGGCGACTGGAATATGTTTAGGAATGTTTCTGATGTAATGCAAAGTCGTACAGAATCTTTAGCATTGGCAGATGTTTCGTGAAGACTGTATTTAATCAGGAAATAAATAGACTTAGAATTATCAGCGTGGGCATAAAATCAGCTTATAGACAGATATTGTCAGTATTTTATCAAGCCGTTAGCCTTCCGCTACGCCCCTACTCGCTTCCGCTTCTGTAGGTCAAGTCGAGAAAGCTATCTGCTATGTTCCCCACGACTACTGAACGGTGCAACTCTATTCCACTAATTTCCCCTTTTAGTCATATAAGAGTTTTTGAGGACAAGTCGTATGGTTACCCAGTCCACAACCATCCCAGTCCAAGGTCATACCTTGAGCGCATCACCCAGTCCGCTGTT
>JBARYO010000126.1:0-2786 GCA_049647905.1 Elainellaceae cyanobacterium
CCGCTTCTGCAGAGCGTTGAAGGGCATCGGGCCATTGTTCCAGCAGAGAATCTCTCCATCGACCACGGTGCCGTTGGGCAGCTGGGCAAAGTCTTCCCCCAGCTCCGGGAACTGGTGGGTGACCAAATCTTCCCCCCGTGACCAGATAAACACCTCGTCGGCCCGCGAAATAATCTGCGCCCGAATGCCGTCCCACTTCCACTCGGCCCGCCAGCGGGAGAAGTCTTCTTCGGCAAATTTAGCCTCGTCGATGGGGGAGGCCAGAAAGAAGGGATAGGGCTGGCTGGGGGCGGTTTCGACGGCGGACTGGCTCACGAGCTGGGCGAAAAAGGCTTCCGTGGGCTCAATGTCCCCCATCAGGCGATGGGTCACCACTGGCTCGGGCAGATCATAGGCGTTGGAGAGGGCGCGCACCACCAGCTTGCTGGAGGCCCCCACCCGAAAGGATCCGGTGAGCACCTTGTTGAGCACAAAGATCTCAAAGCCAGTCAGGGACGACCACCAGGTGACAATTAGCTGGGTCATCTCGTTATCGGTTTCCACCGCTTTGACGGTGGGAATCACCTGCTCCATCCACTCATGCAGCGGCAGGTCCAGGGGAGTCTGCTGCTCTAGGTCTGTACTCGGCAACAGGAGGGCGATCGCCTCGGCGGAATCCCCCACATGGGCATAGCAGTCTTTGAATAGCCACTCAGGTAGATCAGATACCTGCAAAAACACGTCCCGCAGCGCTCGGGAAGTAACCAAGCGCTTGCGGGTCTTACCCAGAAGCAAATACAGTGCCCACACGGCGTTGCGGGGCGCTTCGTCACGGAAGTATCGCTCTAGGGCAGCCACTTTGGCATTGGTGGAGGTGGTGGCGTCTACGGCCTGGAAAAGCTCTGTGAAGCGCTTCATGCCATATCTGGGTGGTGATATGCATGCCAAATGCCCTCTGTAGATCCCCTTCCCCAGGGGGACGGCGACAGGCGGGGGGGAAACGGAGCGCTGATCATGAGTCCATCTCGTTCAACATCAAGCTAGACGCTAAGCGCTCAGCTTCGCCTTCACCATTGCCTGCACCGCTTTGCCATCAGCCAGGCCCTTCGTTTGCTGCATCACCGGCCCCATCACCTTGCCCATATCCTTTGGGGACGATGCCCCTGTCTTGGCGATCGCGACATCGACAATGGCGCTGAGTTCGTCTTCCGTCAGCTGCTGGGGCAGATAAGTCTCAATAATGGCCAGCTCTTCAGCTTCCTTGTCGGCCAGGTCATCCCGGTTTGCGTTGCGGTACTGTTCAATGGAGTCGCGTCGCTGCTTCGCTTGCTGTACCAGGACGTCAAACTCTTCTGACTCGCTCAGCGTATCGCGCCCCTTCCCCCGAATATCGGACTCTTTTTCGAGCAGCACCTTCTTAATGCTGCGCACGGTCTCCAGACGAATTTTGTCCTTCGCCTTCATCGCTGACTTGATGTCTTCAGAGATCTGATCTTTAAGGGGCATGGTGATGTTAGTAATCTGTCTCCTCTTCGTACTCCACCACCCGCTTTTTCTCAGGGATGTTCAGCTTTTGCGGCTGGTAGGTCTGGGGATTTTCGTCGCTAGCCCAGGCATCTCCAGTGACGTCGTAGTCTTCGTACTGGGTCTCTGGCTCTGGCTCCGGCGCGGAGTATTCTTGGTAGGTCGCGGCCTCCACGTAGTCCGCCTCAGGGATATCGCCCCAGTTGCTTTCTTCGTATTCCTGCTGCCGCTGGGCAATGGGCTCCTGCAGCGGCTGGGGCATTGGCTCAGCCTCGCTCCAATTGTCCTCATCCCAGGTTTCGCTGGCGGCTGCGGCCTGCTGCGCGGGTTCGGCGGCGGTGGTCTCCCCAGTGCCCAGCTGATTAGCGGGAGACGTGGGCATCACGTAGTAGTCGTCGTTTCCTCGGTCCCACGGTGGGGTGCCAATGCCAAGGCGCTCTAAAACACCTACCGTAATTTGCACCATTTTCTCCTCTGCCCCCTCAAACACAATGAGGCGATCGGGGCCACTGCTCACCACTTCTTCTAAGGGCAGCTCATAGGTGCTAATCACCTGATCTGGAATCTGGGGAATGCCCAGGGAGGCAATCAGCAGGGAGGTGACTTTGCCATCAGAGGCGTTGAACTTAAACCCCCGCACCTTGCCCAGCATCTCGCCCGTCTCAGTAATGACTTCACAGCTGATGATGCTGCTGTAGGCTTCGACATCGATGTCCTGATCTAAGACCGCGTCGTCGTCAACCAAAATAACGTCCCCGACCTCACGCACATCGCTGAGCAGCATCGTCTGCTGCGCTGTTGACAGGACACCCGCCATAACGCTATCCCGCAGACCCAGAGCCACGACCTCGCGCCGGTCGATATCTACCCACAGCTGGCTGACGATCCCAAGCCGCTTTCCCCCATCGCGGGTAATGACTTGGGTGCCAAGGATATCGGAGCGTTGTAGTGATTGTTCAACTGTCATATCTTAAATCCTGATCTTAGATCGGGCTGGGCGATCGCTAAGCGACGTCTACAGAATAGTGCTGCTATGGGTAGAGGGAACTAGCGTACCCCAAGTGAGGGCAAAGTACGGGTCACGACGTAACGATAGCAGTCAATAGGCAACCTCAATATACATTTATTAAGATGTCATCATCAGGATGCTGCCGTGTAAGTACCTATACTAGGGCAAATTCTTCACCTGTTGAGGTAAATCCTGATGCAGGATGCTTGGGGATATCCACACCTCTAGGCGCGCTGAGGCTGCAAATTAATGCCAAGGACTTGGGTATAGGCTC
>JBARYO010000127.1:0-1576 GCA_049647905.1 Elainellaceae cyanobacterium
TGCCCCACCTGAGCCAGCCGATGAACCTAGCGTTCCGCTTGAGCTGCCCAAGCCGAAGGTGGACCAACAGTCCTGGGGTGATGATTCAGAGACAGGAACGTCAATTCAGATCCCAACAGCCTTTGCCCTGCGCGATCGCCTCCAGTTAGCGCGATCGCTGCGTCCGCTGCGGCGAAAGGTTGCCTCTCCAGGGCAGAGCGTTCTGGATGAAGAGGAGACGGTGACCCAGACGGCGGAGCTTGATATTCTGTATCCCGTCATTGAGCCGGAGCTAGAGCGCTGGCTAGAGGTGGCGCTGGTGGTTGAGGAATCCCAGTCCACGCCCATTTGGCGGGACACCATAGATGAGCTTCAAATGCTGCTGGGGCAGGGGGTATTTCGCGATGTGCGGACCTGGTGGATTGCAGCAGCTAAGAACGGTGAGGCAAACCTGTTTGCCACCCAGCCCTCGGAAGCCCCGCAGCAGCGATCGCGTAGCCCAAAGGAGCTGCTGGATGCCTCGAAGCGGCGGCTGATTATTGTGATGAGTGACTGCCGCTCGGCGCTGTGGCATCAAGGAAAAATTCACCAGTGGCTGGCGTTCTGGGCGCAGAATGGCCCGGTGTCTGTGGTGCAAATTTTGCCGAATCAGCTTTGGTCTCAGACGGCGTTGGGTAAGGGGTATCCGGTGCAGCTCAGCAACTCTGTTCCTGGTGCCGCAAGCTCCCGGCTTGATGTTTTGGGTGATGAACATCCCTGGATGCTAGACGAGGACGAGGAGTCTGATGAGGATGAGACCGATACCAACGGTGATGCGACTAACGGAGCCAGTAGCCAAGCCTACAAGTCCTTACAGCTCCCTGTCGTTACCCTAGAGCCGGGGCCGTTGAAGCAGTGGGCTCGGGTCACGGCTGGGGCGCAAGAAGCTAGGACGCTGGGGGTTTACTTTGACCTATCTCTGCTGTCGGAGCTGATTCGCTACGAGATGGAGCGGGGGGCAGCGAGCGGCTCTGATAGCATGTCGCCCCAGGAACTAGTGAAGCGGTTTCAGACGACGGCGTCGTTGACGGCCCAGAAGCTGGCGGGTCTAATCGCCGCTGTGCCGGTGAGCCCGCCTGTGGTGAAAATCATTCAGCAGGAGATACTGCCGGAGTCGCGGCAGGTGCATGTGGCTGAGGTGTTTGTCAGCGGGCTGCTGCGGCCTGCGGCGAACGGCAGCGCCTTGGTGGAATACGAGTTTCTTGATGACAATGGCAATGACGAAGTCAGGAGTCTGCTGGTTGATGAGGTGCCCATTGACGAGACGGCGTCGGTGCTGGACGTCATCTCGCGGTATGTGGCGAAGCGGATTGGGCTAGAGGTGAGGAGCTTTGAGGCGCTGCTCTCTCAGCAATCGGACCTGAGCGCGGCGGAGCGGGATGCGGTGCAGCCCTTTGCCCGGATTGCTAAGCAGACACTGCGGCGACTAGGCGGCGAGTATAAGGCGATCGCTGAGCGGTTGGATAACCCGGAGTCAACAGGGCGATCGCGCCCCATAGAGCTGGATGGGGATTTCCCGCCGCTGCAGTCGTTCACGTTCAGAGTCGCTACGGTTACC
>JBARYO010000128.1:0-2618 GCA_049647905.1 Elainellaceae cyanobacterium
CCCTCATCCAGATTCTCCCGAGCATCCAGAGCCCTATGTAGCCGACCCGCCGCTGAAAAAAGCCATCAACCTGGCAATGTACCTACGACGCCCCATTTTGCTAGAAGGAGATGCAGGCTGCGGCAAAACTCGACTGGCCTCTGCCGTTGCCTATGAGCTAGGGCTACCGCTATACCGCTGGGACATTCGTTCTACCACCAATGCCCAAGATGGCCTCTATGAATACGACGCAATTTTGCGTCTACACGACGTCCAGGCCCAAGCCAATCTAGCGTCGCAGTCAGAGCCAATCGCGCCAGGTGGAGGACAAGGCAGCATCGATCCCGACAAAGATGCAGAGGGCAACTATCCAGACAGCCCACCTGCTCAGCGCGACCCTAGTAAACCCTGGCACTACCGCACCTTCGGGCCGCTGGGCAAAGCCTTTAAGCAGCGGCAGTGCCCGGCAGTGGTGCTCATTGATGAGATTGACAAAGCAGACCTAGACTTTCCCAACGACTTGCTTGCAGTGCTAGATGAGCCCTGGGAATTTCCGATCAAGGAAACGGGGGAGACAATCCGGGCCGCAAGAGACTGTAGACCCATTGTCATCATCACTAGTAACAAAGAGAAAGGGAACCTGCCCGCGCCCTTTCTGCGCCGCTGCCTATACTACTATGTTGACTTCCCCAACGATCCGCAGCGCCTTAAAGACATCGTTGAGCGGCACTACCAATACGCTGAGCAATACCCATCTGAGGGTGAGTCTGTTGTATCAGACGCCCCTCCTGCCCCCTTGGTTGACAACGCGATCGCCCGCTTCTTAGCAGTTTGGACGGAGGGCGGACTGTTTAAAAAGCCAGGCACGAGCGAATTTCTCGACTGGCTCAAAGCCCTGTACACCTTTGAGCCAAACCCCTACGACGCCAGTCGGCTTCAGTCTGAGGAAAAACTGCCGTATCGAGAGCTATTGTTTAAGCGCCAGGAAGACTGGCGGAAGTACGCTCAATGACGCATGGTCCAGAAAGTATGGACCTGAATGCGTTGGTGACCCAAACCTGCGTGCGGCTGCGGCAGAAAGGGTTTCAGATTGGCGTGGGTGAATATATGGCGGCTCTCAAAGCGGTTGAAGGTGGCTTTGGAGAAACCCTAGAGGCACTAGCGGAAACCTTGAAGCTGCTGTGGTGCCATTCCCAATCAGAGCGTAGTCAGTTTGACCCGGTTTGGCAGGCGGTGCAACAGCAGATTGCCCCGACACCGATTGAGGAAGACCCGGCTACAGAGGAAGTTGACTACAGCGATCGCCAGGATACTCCTCTAGACAAGCCACAAAATAGCCCTGGGGCAACAAGCCGGAGACAAGAGACGGTAGCTGAGCCACCGCAGCCCAAAGCAGAGCTAGGAGCGCTGCCGGTGCAAGCGCCCTTCGTCGCAATGGATGAAGAAGACACATCGGTCTTACAGACCTACTACCCCATTACGCGCCGGTCAATGGTGTACAACTGGCGCTATCTGCGACGGCCAGTAGCCAATGGCCCGCGAGACGTGTTAGATATCAAAGCCACCCTCGGTCTGGTGACGCAGCAGGGGTTTTATCTCTATCCGGTGTATCGGCGGCGGCAGCAAAATAGTGCGCGGCTACTGCTCTTGCTCGATCAAAATGGCTCGATGACGCCGTTCCATCGCTTTACTCGTGAACTAGTAGAAACAGCATGCTACGACAGCTCGCTGCAGCCTGAGAATTTGAGCGTGGCGTATTTTCAAAACGTACCAGGGAAAAGCCTTTACAACGATATTTACCTGACGCAGCCTGTTGCAATAGACACAGCGCTTGCTTTTTGCGATAGCCAAACCAGCGTCTTAATCGTCAGCGATGCGGGGGCGGCTCGCGGCTACCGCAAGCTAGAGCGAATTCGGACAACGACGCGATTTTTACTCCGCCTCAAGCGTTACACTAGCCTCATTGCGTGGCTAAATCCGATGCCGCGCCAGCGCTGGATTGGCAGCTCAGCAGAAATCATTTTTCACTCGGTGCCGATGTATCAGATGGATCGAGAGGGATTAAGCAATGCGATTGACGTGATTCGGGGGCAGCCGCTGGCACGGCGATCGTCGCTGCTATGACATCAGATTTTCCCTTCAGCGATCGGCAATGGGACGGACCCAGGGCGCAAGTCCAGCAATTTGTGCGGCGATTTGACCCGTCTTACAAAAAACTCCTGCAGCATGCCGCGCTCCCCCTAGTCCTCACCCCCGAGCTGGTGAACTACCTGCGCAACGAGTTCTTGCGGGGGGAAGGGGTGCCCTGGATTGCCGAGGTGGATTTGCTGCTGTCTGACTTGTGCAGTCAGGTGGGCTATGAGCTATACGCCATGGATACCGAGGTGCGGGCCTATTTGCTCAACGAGGTGAAGGATGACCCAGCTTGGCAACGCCGGATGCAGGAAGTGGCCCGCGTTTTGATTAGCTACGTCAACCACCTGAGCCGCACGAATCCCGAGCGGCAGCAGGAGATAAAGGCACAGCGATTGGCTGCCATGGTGTATTTGGGTGGCGAGGACTGCCGGGCAGCAGCCCAGGAAATCGCAGAACGCTTTCGGGAAAGTTATCAGTCTCTACAGAGAGGTACGGGGCAGGCG
>JBARYO010000129.1:0-3711 GCA_049647905.1 Elainellaceae cyanobacterium
ACCCTGACGGTGGACAGCGGTCAGATGGAGGAAACCGTCATAGGAGACGGTGATTAGGTCAGCGCGTTTGCCAACCTCGAGGCTGCCGCGATCGCAATCTAAGCCGATCGCCTTAGCGGGATTCAAGGTAAAGAGCCGCATGGCCTCGTAGAGGGGCTTCTGCTGCCGCTGGGCGATTAGAAACATAGCCTGCAGCAAACTTTGGGGCACGTAGTCAGAAGAGATAATATCCACTAGGTCCTGCTCTACTAGCGCCATCGCTGAGACATTGCCTGAAAGAGACTGACCCAAGATCAAATTGGGTGCCCCCATGAGCACCTGCAGGCCATGGCGGTGTGCTTCTCGGGCGGCTTCCAGGGTTGTGGGAAACTCTGCAATTTCAGCGCCGTTCTGCAGCGCCTCTTGCACATGCTTGGGGGTGGCATCATCGTGGCTGGCAAGGCAAATTTGGCGCTTTTGAGTCAGCTCTACTAGCTTGCGGCGGTTCTCTTCGGCATGGTGACGCTGGGCCTCAATCCGGTCCTGGATGAAGCCTTCCATCTCCTCATCGCTGACCCCATGCTTACCCTGATAATACGCTTTGTACTTGTCAAGCCGCGTAAACTGTCGCTGACCGGGGGTGTGGTCCATCAGCGAGATTAGCGCCAGTAGGGGGTGATCGGCATAGGTTGCCGCCACATCGTGGACGGCCTCGTAGCCCAGCTCGCAGCGCAGGTGTAGCCGATGGTCCACTAAAAAGCGCCCCTCGGTTTGCCCCTGATGAACGGTGTCGATCATGGGACCGAATTGGGTCATTCGCAGCGACGTCGGGGTGATGTCACCCACCGCGATCGCATCACACACCGTGGTAATCCCCGCCGATGCCAAGTCCCGGTCGTGGTAGACCGCTGCTGCATCCATCGGCCAGCGCACCTTGGGCCGGGGGGAAAGTCGCTGCTCGAAATTGTCGGTATGCAGCTCCACCAATCCAGGCAGCAAATAGTCGCCCTCACCGTTTTTCCCTTTGGCAACGACACCGGGCTGCACATCGGCAATAATGCCATCCCGAACCACCAGCGTCCCGAGGAGGTCTTGATCGAGAAGCTGCAGGCGATAGTTGGTGAAAATAGCTTCGGTCATGGATAGGCACTAAGAATAAGTTGTCTAGACATCCACACTCCTACAGGACCAAGGTTAACTGCTCGCTGGATAACGGTTAACGGGACGTTAACTGCTGCAAAAAACCTCAAAATTGAAGGTCACGATCGCAGACCCGCTCGCGCACGTGATCACTATGAAAAATGCCGACCATGGCGCATCCCTGCGCTTTGCGGGCTTCGATCAGCCGCATTACCCCGTCGCAATTGGCTGCATCGAGGGCTGAGGTAGGCTCATCGAGCAGCAAAATTGGATAATCGACGGAAAAGGCCCGAGCGATATTCACCCGCTGCTTTTCGCCCCCGGAAAACGTCGTAGGAGAGAGGGGCCACAGCCGTTCGGGTAAATTTAGCTGGCTAAAGAGATGCCGAATTTTCTCGTAGGCGGCCTTGGGTTTAACCCCCAAATCCAGTAGAGGTTCGGCGGCCACCTCTAGGGCGGGCACTCGGGGAATCACCCGCAGAAATTGGCTGACGTAGCCTATGGTGTGCTGCCGGACGCCTAGCAGCTGGTGGGGCTGTAGCTGAGGCAAATCGACCCATTCGCCTCGATGCCTCACCCAGATAGCTCCTTTGTCGACGCGGTAGTTGGCGTACAGCGATCGCATAAACGTCGATTTTCCGGACCCGGATGGCCCCTGCAGCGCAACGCACTCGCCCGCCTGGAGCTTGAGGGAAACCCCCTCCAGCACAGGAATGGTGGCCTCGCCCTGATGATGGAGAACGAAGCGCTTATGCAGCTCGTCTGCCCAAAGCATGGCCTTTGGGGGGAGCGAAACCGGTGGGGAAGGGTTGGGTAGAAGCTGGTGGGTCATGGCGTGGAGGCTTAAATAGCACTAGAGAATCTGCACTAAGGAACCAAGGTGGCGCTGACGAGCTGCTGCGTGTAGGGGTGGTGGGGGTCGTCCAGTACCTGGTCTGTCAATCCGGCTTCCACCACCTGGCCGTTCTGCATCACCATCAGCCGGTGGGCCAATAGCCTCACCACCCCGATATCGTGGGTCACCAAAATGACGCTGAGATGGAGGGTGCGCACTAGGGAGCGCATCAGGTCCAGTAGGCGGGCCTGCACCGAGACGTCCAGCCCCCCAGTGGGCTCATCCATCAGCACGATTCGCGGTCTCGTCACCAAAATGCGCGCTAGCTGGAGGCGCTGCTGCATTCCCCCCGAGAAGGTGCTGGGCAGGTCATCCATGCGGCCTTCGGGAATTTCCACCTGACTCAGCCACTGGAGAACCTCGGCGCGAATGTTGCCGTAGTGGCGTTCTCCCACATCGAGCCAACGCTCCCCAACGTTGGCGCCAGCGGTGACAGCCATGCGCAGCCCATCCCGAGGATTTTGCTGCACGAAGCCCCATTCGGTTTTCATTAGCCTGCGGCGACGGGGTTCTGGCAGGGTGCGCAGATTGAGCAGTTGACCGGCGCGATCGCAGTAGGCCATCTCCCCCCCATCCACCGGAATTTGACCGGCGATCGCATTGAGCAAGGTACTTTTCCCCGACCCCGACTCGCCGATAATGCCCAGCACTTGGCCGGGGTAGAGGTCAAAGGATATGCGATCGCAGGCCTGAATTGGGCCGTAAGTCTTGTTGAGAGCGTCGATAGTGAGCAGTGGCTGCATGGCGTTTGGGGTTAAGGCTAATTCAACTTACGGGTCTGCAGTGGGTTATTCTGCTGTCGCCGATTGCAGTAGTCCGTATCAGAGCAAATCCACAGGCGGGAGCCCTGGTCATCTATAATCACCTCGTCGAGGTAGGTCTCCGTCGCACCACAGAATTCGCAGGGCTGATCCCAGGCTTCAACCGTGAACGGGTGATCTTCAAAATCAAGGCTTTTCACCTTGGTGTAGGGCGGCAGGGCATAGAGGCGCTTTTCCCGCCCCGCGCCAAACAGCTGCAGCGCCGGGCTCATGTGCAGCTTAGGATTGTCGAACCGGGGAATAGGGCTGGGCTTCATCAAGTAGCGATCGTTCACCATTACGGGATAGTCGTAGGCCATAGCGATGTGGTCAAAGTGGGTGATGTCTTCGTACAGCCGCACATACATCGGCCCGTATTCCTCCAGGGCGTGCATTTTGCCAGCTTCGGTGCGCGATGGCTCGATAAAGTACAGCGGCTCCGGCATCGGTACCTGGTAGACCATCACCTGCCCTTCCCGCAGCGGCGTCTCAGGAATGCGGTGGCGGGTTTGAATTAGCGTGGCCTCCTCGGTACGCTCGGTGGTGCTGATGCCGCAGACTTTGCGGAAGAACCGGCGAATATTGACGGCGTTTGTGGTGTCGTCAGCGCCCTGGTCAATCACCTTCAAGGTATCCTGCTGACCGATGACGGACGCGGTGATCTGAATGCCCCCGGTCCCCCAGCCGTAGGACATGGGCATCTCCCGAGAGCTGAAGGGAATCTGGTGACCAGGAATGGCCACCGCTTTGAGCAGAGCGCGGCGGATTGACCGCTTGGTCTGCTCATCTAGGTAACCGAAGTTGAAGCCCGGTTCAACTGCAGGGGAAGTGGAAGCGGTCATGGCAAGGCTCTGCTAATTTCTTCGCTAGCTGGGGCATGTTCTGTGCGTAGTTTCC
>JBARYO010000130.1:0-6181 GCA_049647905.1 Elainellaceae cyanobacterium
GGTGTATCCCCATTATTTCCGGGGTCGCTATAGCGTGAGGGAGGGTATCAGTGAGTTCCTAAAGTGTCCGAGACGCTGCGATATTGTCCGGATCTTAAAAAAGCGCTCTATAGCTCTCTCTACAAAGGCTGCAGCCATTTGTCACAAGCAACTGTCATAGGAGTGGGCGTACTAATCTTGGTGCGGTTGGTGGATTGGCTACGCCACGCCCTTTAGATTGGACCTATGCCAGCGGTAGCTCAAGCCAAAACTGGCTCCCCTTGCCTATGGATTCAACACCGACAGATCCCCCCATTCGGGCGATCGCCTGCTGCGTGATGGCTAGGCCAACACCACTACCGGCGTAATCATCTCGGCTGTTGAGCCGCTCAAAAATTCTAAAAATTCGATCGTGGTGCTGGTCTGAAATACCGATGCCGTTGTCAATGACCCACAGCCGCACCGATTCCACATCGAGCTTCATCCCGACTTCCGCCCGAATGAAGATGTGGGGCTGAACATCCGGAGCGGTGAACTTAATCGCGTTAGACAGTAAGTTGGCGATCGCCTGCACCACCAGAGGAGGGTAGCCCATGACTCTAGGAAGCGGGGTGTCCACAGTGATCTGGGCTTGACGAGAGTCGATATCGATCTGCAGCTGCGCTAGGGCACCCCTAAGGCTAGCCCCCAAATCGACCGGAACAATCTCAAGCCGGGTCGTCTTAACGCGACTGTAAGCCAGTAGATCGGTTACAAGCTGACTCATCCGCACCGCATTGTCTCGGATATGTTGCGCGTAGGTCATCGCAGCTGAACTAACCTCAACGTCACCGTCAGTCGCGTCAAGCAGGATATCGGCAAGGCCAATGATGCCGCGCAGTGGGGACTTGAGATCGTGGGCAGCTGAATAGCTAAATGCTTCTAGCTCTTTGTTAGCAGTCCGAATTTGACTCACCAATCGCCCGCGCTCAATACTGTAGCGGATTGAGCGTGCGAGTGCTTCAGGCGAGATCGCATCTTTAATAAGGTAATCTTGTGCGGCTTGTGTAATGGCCTGCAGAGCAAGCGCTTCATCATCCAGAATAGTCAAGACGATGGTAGGCACATCTGCAACAGCTGAAACAAACGCCTCTACAGTTGAGAGCCCATCTGAGTCAGGAAGGGTGAGATCGAGCAGTGCAATATCGAACCGCTGACTCTGCGCTAGTGCGATCGCAGTAGCCAGCCGCTCAGCGCCGCTGACGTGATATTTTGGCTCAGCCCGCTCCAGCATGCGCCGCACAAGGCTGATATCGCTAGCGCTGTCCTCAACGAGCAGCAGAGAGATACTGCTTTCTGACTGGCTTATGGAAGAGCTAGATTGCATAGTCGACGTATTCAAAGGGCAAAGCAGCTGAGAGATACAACAAGGATAGGAGTTAAAAACGAAAGCGCTTTCAGCCCGCGAAGCGCCTAGATGGTAAAACCGCGAAGTTCAGCCAGAACTCTTCGATCGCATTGAGAGTAGAGGTGTAATTCTGGGCCTCTTGTGGCTTTTGGAGATAGCAGTTCGCGTACCGGTCATATGCCTGAAAGATGTCATCCTCGCTATCGGAACTCGTGAGCACAATAACGGGGATTTGCCGCAGCGCTAGATCCGCTTTGATACTAGAAAGAACATCTTGCCCATCTAATCGAGGCAAATTGAGGTCGAGCACAATCAAGCTGGGACGCATAGCTTGAGCGTAGCCGCCTTCTTGTCGTAGGTACATCAACGCATCTTCGCCAGTTTCAACCCAAGCGATGTCATGGATCAGCTGGCTTTTGCGGACATATCGCATAAACAGATTGGCATCACTGGCAGAGTCTTCGACAAGAAGCAGCGTAGGCAGGGCAGACTGAGCCATGGAGTAACGTCTAGTATAGTGAAGGGTGAAAATTGAGTGCACTTCTGGGCAAGTGGGTTCCGCTGAAAGGCTCAACTGGCAGACTGGAATCTTTTGGGAGGCAGCACTTTCTTGCCAGAAAGCTTTTACTGCCCAGCCTGAACCATGACTATGCCTGAGACCAAGTAGAGCCCAGTCAGCAGCGCTACTCAATCTGAAGTTTTCCGACAGACTAGGGGGTTAAGTACCGGTCACCTGAATCATAGAGCATAGCGTACGGGTGTCTTCAGCACTCCTACAAGCCCAGATCAATACCCCAAAGACTTGCTTCCTGACCTTTTGTCGTCTCAGCCACCGGCAGGACCGCTCTAAATGACACCAGCGCTTTGTTCAGGATTTCTTAAGGTGAAGCAAAAGGTCGCTCCCTCGCTCTGGCTGGGATCGAGCCATATTTTCCCACCATGGCGCTGAACAATATGCTGACAAGCCGCAAGTCCAATGCCAGTTCCAGCGACCTCTCGCTGCGTATGTAGCCGCTTGAAGGCTTTGAAAATATAATCGGCGTGTTGTGGCTCAACACCAATACCGTTGTCGCTGATGCTAAATGTCCAGAGGTCCTCAGTCTTACCTCTCGCATCCGCTACAGGGCCCTGGACTTGAACATCGACATGGGGCTGCACGTTGGGCTGCCTAAACTTGATGGCGTTGTCCACAAGGTTTTGAAACAGTCGCGTAATCTGAGTTAGATCGCCTGACACCGTCGGCAACGTTTCGCAAAGGATAACAGCATTGCTCTCGACGATGGCCGACTGGAGATTAGTCAGCGCATTTTGCAAAGCTTGGTTGCAGTCAGCTTTTGACGAGACATCAATTGGCGTCGCCTGGAGCCGAGAAAATCCAAGCAGGTCGCGAATTAGGGCCTGCATTCGCGTCACCCCGTCCGTGATGAACGACATGTACTCGGTTGCCGTGTCATCCAGCACGTGCCCGTATTCGTCTGCTAGAAGCTGCGCATGCCCCGCGATCGCCCGCAGCGGCTCCCGTAAATCATGGGAGGCAACGAGGGCAAACTGCTCTAAATCCGCGTTGGACTCGTTGAGCTGGTGTCTGAGCGTTCTCTCTTGCTTGAAGAGTTGTCGATAGCGCTGCTCGCTCTCTTTGAGCGCGTTTATGGCATCGTTGCGCTCGATTGAGGCCCGAATATAGTGCTCTAGTAGGGAGGACTGTAGGTTCGTTTTGTCTAGATAATCGCTAGCCCCCAACCGGAGAGAGGCTACGTCTAATTCGCGATCGCCTTGGCCACTTAAAATAATGACCGGCGCACAGCACCTTTGCTGAATTTGAAGCATCAGTGCCAAACCGTCCTGTGGTCCTAGCCGATAATCAACGAGATAGGCATCATAAGTCTTATGCTCTATCGCCTCAAGCGCTCCCGCGAAACTGGTTACCCAGTCCAGGACAAAGGTGGCTTCATCTGCCTCAGACAGCAGCTCTTGGATCAAGCAGTAGTCGTCCTCATCGTCTTCAGCTAGCAGCAGCCGAATTGGGGCAGCGCTAGGAGAACAATTGCCGTCAGAGAGCTGATCTGGAGCGTGCCAATTGACGCCCTCGCTGTCGAGGCAAGTCGGCCTGAGTTGCTGCTCACTCTGCGCTGGATCGTCGCTGCTGCTCGATAACGCTGCACTAGCTGGCGATCGCTGAGACGGCTGATATGTGGGGCTTGGTCCTTGCTTACTCATGCGATTCGTGATTTTCAACAGGACGCTATCCCATACCTTCGCGGCAAGGGAGGCGAAGTAACCAGGGGTGCGAAGGCAGCGGCAACTTGCTGTGGAGACCTACTGATGTTTAAAACAGAAGCAAAATTATCCCTGCGCTTGTAACAACCATAGCGCAAAACTTAAGAAAATATAAAAGAGCGTCACACTCTTTTACTTAAAACGAGAGCCCTGCGTGGTCGAATAACTCAGCTCTGAGGCGGTTCTGGCAACCTTACGAGTTCTAGCCAGTACTTCCCGATAAACGTCACCACCTCAAGGAGCTTACCGAAGGTAACGGGTTTGACAATAAACGAGTTGACCCCTAGGTCGTATGAGCGCAAAACATCTTGTTCTTCTTTTGACGTCGTCAAGACAACGATGGGAATCGAGCACAGCATCGGATCTGATTTAATCTCGGACAGCGCCTGACGCCCGTCTTTCTTAGGCATGTTTAGATCAAGAAGAATCAGACCAGGGCTTGGGGATGTCGCAGGGTCAATAAACTTACCCTTGTGCCGGAGGAAGTCTATCAGCTCCTCCCCGTCATGCACAAAGTAGATTGGATTGGCGAAGTGGCTTTCCTGCAGGGCATCTTGAAACAGCATGCGATCGTCTTCATCATCTTCTGCCATCAAAATGGGGACGAGTTGCGCTGAGCGTGACGTCATAGAGCTAAATTTGGTAGTTGTTTAGTGAGGGTAACAATCATCGTAGTCCCCTGCTGAGGAACGCTGCTGACGGTAATCGCGCCATCATGGTACTCAACGATTTTGCGGCAGATGGCTAGTCCCATACCGGTGCCCGGGTAGTCTAACCGACCATGGAGACGCTGAAACGGCTGGAAGATCTGGCTGGTGTATTTTTCGTCAAACCCAATTCCGTTGTCTGCGATCGCAATGCTCACGCTGTGGGCCTCGTCGGATGGGGACTGGTATACCTCAATTTTTGGCGCACAATTGGGCTGATGAAACTTCAGCGCATTACCGATCAGGTTTTGGAACAGCTGTCGCATCTGCAGCGCGTTGGCGTGTATTTGCGGCAGCGAACCAATATCAATCTGACCGTCTAGCTCGATGATGACGGTCTCCAGGTCCGATAGCACCCCGTCCACAACGCTGTTGAGGTCAACCACTTCATAGGGCTGGGTTTTAGTGGTAATCCGGGAGAAGCGCAACAAATCTCGAATGAGCGTCTGCATCCGCTCCGAAGCATTGCGCATTCGCCGCAGGTAGTCGCGGCCACGGTCATCTAGAGCATCGTCGTATTTCGTTTGGAGGCGATCGCCAAATGTCTGTATCTTTCGCAGCGGCTCTTGCAGATCGTGGGACGCCACGTAGGCGAAGCTCTCTAGCTCGCGATTAGAGCGGGCTAGATCTTGGTTAATCCCATGCAGCTTGTGCTCCATTTGCTTGCGATCGCTAATATCAACCACAATCGCGCCAACCTGCGCTTTGGACGGGCTCGTTTTAATCGGAAAGTACGACGCCAGCCATGTCCCAGCACTGCCAGGATCACGGGGTGTTTCCCCGGATACTTCGAGGTTTAGAACAGGGCGCCGCGTCGTTTGGACCTGCAGTAGCAGCGGCTCAATGGTAGGTGCTAGCAGTGGCAGCAGGTCAGCGGTTGTTCGGTTGAGATGGTCGGCTATGGGAGCGCCATTGATGTCGGCCAAAGCCTGGTTAATCTGCAAGAATCGCCGCTGTTCATCGTAGATGCAAAAGCCGACCCCCGCACTCGATGCCGCATCAAAGAAAGCGTTGAGCCGCCGCTCTCTTGTACGAAGCTCTTTCTCCAAGCGCTTGCGATTGCTAATGTCCTGAATTTGAGAAATGAAATACATGGGGTCGCCATTGACGTCCCGCGCCAGGGAGACATTGAGCTGTGCCCAAACAGTGTGGCCCCGCTTGTGAATGTAGCGTTTGTCGATCTGGTAGCTCTGGCGATCGCCTGACAACGTCTCGTGGAGGTAGCCCAGATCCTTGTCGAGATCTTTGGCATGGGTAATGTCCTGAAACGTCAGCTGGTAAAGCTCTTCAGCCGTATAGCCTAAAATGTCGCACAGGGCGGCGTTCACCTTGCGCCAGCTGCCATCGGGCATCACCATGGCCATGCCAATAGCCGCTTGCTCAAAGGCGAGCTGAAAGAGTTGGTTATCCACGAGTTGAGGCTGGCTCATAGGGCTATCTTGACACAATCCCTAGATCTGAATAGAGGCTACAGGCTTTCTCTCGTCAGAGGTTTGGTACAGTGGTGAGGCTGTTTTGCCCGTTGCTTTTGTGCCAGACGCTCCCAAATCCCGGTCCCTAGTCAGTATTGCCGGAATTGTTGCGGTCGCCACGCTGATCAGTAAGATATTTGGCTTAGTGCGCCAGCAGGCGATCGCCGCCGTGTTTGGAGTGGGAGCCGCCGTAGATGCCTACAACTACGCCTATGTGATTCCGGGGTTCTTGCTCATCCTGCTGGGGGGAATAAACGGACCGTTTCATAGCGCCATGGTAAGCGCCCTGTCGAAGCGCGACCGCGACGAAGCTGAGCCGCTAGTGGAGACAATAACCACTTTAGTGGGGGGCGTTTTAC
>JBARYO010000131.1:0-3912 GCA_049647905.1 Elainellaceae cyanobacterium
ATCACGACGCTGGCATCAGAAGGGACGGCAAAGTCGGTCTGCGCTAGGTTAAGGGGTTCTACCTGATACACCTCAGATTCCATCAGCGCTTCAGCCTGTGCAAAGCCGCCCTGCCCTGGCTCTGACAAGCGCTCACCATGGCCCTGTAGGAAATACACGACCGGTTTGCGATCGCTGCTCAGCAGGGTCACAATGCCACTTGTGAGACGTCCCTCTGACAACGGTTGCTGTGGTCCAATAGTCTCAATTAGGCGCTGCTGATCCCCCGCCTGCAAATACACTTCCCCAAAGGTCTGGACATCAAATTGGCGCGCGACGCCCGGAGATTCTTGGGGGTTAACAATCTCGTAGCTAAACTGCTCGCTCTGACGCTGGTAATTCTCTAGTAGATCTTCATTGGCGCTGTCACCATCACTGCTGTCCCAAAATACCCAGGCTTTAACCGGCTGTTCTAGGTCAGTCAGGACCTGCTGGGTTTGAGGAGACAAGGTAAACAACTGGTTTTCCGTCAGGTCAATTCGCTGGTTGTAGCGCACTGCCAGAAGGTTAACGATGCCCAGAATAATCACCACAGCCACCGTAGCGAGTAGCGCGTTGGTGCCCGCCTGGGTCGATCGCTGGCCCAAAAAGGTCGGTAGTGAATTGCTTTCCGAGAGAAGCCACAGCACCAAAATCAGCCCGCCACCGAGGGTGAGGGCGAGCGGCAGCGTCCCCCAGTCTCCGGAGACAAGGCCAGCCGCTAGGCCCATGGTGATAAAAATGGGGCCGAGCCAAAAGAGGTAGCGCAGTCGCTGTATCGGTATTGTCTGTTTCATAGCCAGTATTTCATAGCCAATAAAAGGGCGCGAGTTATGAGCGCTGATAACGAAAGACTTCAATCGACTGGGCTGTGAGGAACAGGCCTAGTAGGCTATAGCTCAACAGCAGTACGACGCTGCTGGTCTCGAAAATGCCTTGAGCTAGATTACCGTAGTGCTCTAGCAGAGATAGGTGGCTCAACACCTCCCCCGCAGGCCCGGTGACGCTTTGGGTCAGCCAATTGATAATCAAAAGTAGGGCCATCAGCGCAAAGGTCAAGATTGCGGCCAAAATTGTGCTGGTGGTGAGGGTAGAGATAAACATGCCCAAGGACAAAATCGCTGCCGCCATCAGCAGCAATCCCAGATGCCCCAGCGCCACTAGCCGCCATGATAAGGTCGGGTCTGCCGTACCAAGGGCGATCGCCTCGTACACCAGCAGCGGCAGCACCATGGTCAAGACGAAGGTGAGCACCCCCAGCAGCTTGCCCACCGCCACTGACCAGTTGGTCAACGGGGAAGTGGCCAGCAGCTCTAGGGTGCCGAGCTTGCGCTCTTCGGTATACAGACCCATGGAGAGCATGGGCAGCAAAAACAGCGACAGCACCGCCAGCCAGCCTAAAAACCCCACCAGCACTTCATAGGGCACATCGACGGGGCGTCCGCCGCCAACCTGGTCATTGATGGCGGCAACGGCCTGCACGTCTTGCAGAATGCGGAGAAACAGTACCCCGCTCAGCAACCAGAAAACGCCTGCAATCACATAGGCAAAGGGTGAGGCAAAGTAGCTTTGCAGCTCCTTGCGGTAAATCGCGATGACGTTACTGACAATGGTTTTCATGGTCGCCCTTTCGTTGTCTTGGGTTCTTTTGTTGTTTGCGCTATGGGGACACCGGTTTCACCAGTCTCCGTAGGCATGCCGCTGGCCTCTGACGTGGTCAGCTGTAAGAATACATCCTCCAAACTCACCTGAACCCGACGCAATTCGTGCAGCCGCAGCCCTGAGCCTACAATGACCTGAGCCAGGTCGGGACCCGTGGACGCGCCGCTAGACAGGTCAACTCGCAAGCGATGAATACCGGTGGTACTAGAGGGCAGCGCCTCTACCCGCTTGACAGAAGGCAAGCGCTGCAGCTGCGATCGCGCCGTGTCTAGGGGGCCTTCTATCTCCAACTCGTAGCCCCCACCACCCTGCAATTGGCCCACCAGCTGGTCTGGTGTGTTGGTGGCCACGATGCGACCCTGGTTGATGATGGTGACGCGATCGCAGGTCATGCTCACCTCGGGCAAAATATGGGTCGAGAGAATGATGGTGTGGTCTCCCGCCAAGGATTTGATCAAGTTGCGCACATCGATAATTTGACGCGGGTCTAGGCCCACCGTGGGTTCATCCAGAATAATCACAGGCGGGTCATGAACAATGGCTTGGGCAATGCCCACCCGCTGACGAAACCCTTTCGAGAGCTTGCGGATAAGGCTGTGGCGCTTTTCGGTTAGGTTGCAGCGGGCGATCACAGACGAGACACGGTCACTGCGATCGCCCGCTGCCACACCCTTGATGCGGGCGACAAAATACAGAAACCCTTCCACGCTCATCTCGGGGTACAGCGGCGGCGTCTCCGGCAGGTATCCAATTTGCCGTCGCACCGCCATGGAGTCTTTGTGCACGTCAAACCCGTCCACCACAGCGGTCCCGCTGGTGGCAGGGAGGTACCCCGTCAAGATGCGCATGGTAGTGGTCTTACCCGCGCCGTTGGGGCCAAGGAAGCCCAAAATCTCCCCGGCCTCCACCGAGAAGGTCACATCCTGGATCACCGGCACGCCGCCGTATAGCTTATTCAGATGCTCAACCGTAATCACAGCGCTATAAAACCCCTTTTGAGCTAGGAATGGCGTCAGCGCGGCGCGGGTCAACCTCTACCGCCATGCGCAGCGCTCGGGCAAATGCCTTAAACGCCGCCTCAATAATGTGGTGGGAGTTGATGCCATCAAGCTGCCGAAGATGCAGGGTAAGCTGGGCATGATTAACGATGGCAACAAAGAACTCCCGCACCAGCTGCGTGTCGTAAGTCCCCACCCGCTGCGTCGGGATAGTCAGACCATAGCTGAGGTGGGGTCGCCCGGAGAAATCGAGGGAAACCTGAACTAGCGCCTCGTCCAGGGGAGCAAAAAAGTGGCCAAAGCGCACAATGCCTTTGCGATCGCCCAAGGCTTGGGTTAGGGCCTGTCCGAGGGTGATGCCCACATCTTCGTTGGTGTGGTGGTCATCAATATCGATATCCCCAGTGGCGGAGACCTCTAGGTCAATCAGCCCATGGGACGCAATCTGCTGCAGCATGTGGTTGAGAAATGGAACCCCCGTGTCCGCGACGCAGCGCCCGGTGCCATCCAAGTTCAGGCTCACCCGTACGTCGGTTTCCTTGGTTTGGCGGTGTATCGTTGCCTGTCGATGCGGATGTGACTGATGTCCATCACCCATCGCATGACCATTGACGGCTGACACCGATAGGTTGGGCGAATCCTGAATTTGCATGGCGATAAAAGACCCCATTCATCACAACGTGTTGGTAAGTATCCCCAGTTTAGTGACTGGTCCCGTGGGCTGAGCGCAACAGCTCTGTGCCTACATGCCCATAATTTCGTAGCCTGAGTCAACGTAAATCACCTGCCCAGTAATGCCACTAGCCAGATCGCTCGATAGAAACGCTGCCGTGTTGCCAACCTCAACTTGGGTCACCGTGCGCTTCAGCGGAGCCACTTCTTCCACATGATGGATCATGTCGAGGATGCCGCCGACAGCAGATGAGGCCAGAGTTCGAATTGGACCAGCGGAGATGGCGTTGACCCGAATATTCTGCGGCCCTAGCTCTGCGGCCAGGTAGCGGACGTTCATTTCTAAAGCGGCTTTAGCGATGCCCATGACATTGTAATTAGGTACGACGCGATTGCCGCCCAGGTAGGTCAATGTAATGATGCTGCCGCCCTCTGTCATGAGAGATTTTGCGCCCTGACTGAGCTTCACCAACGAGTAGGCGCTGATATCGAGAGCCGTTTGGTAGCCGTCCCGAGACGTGTCGCTGAATGCACCAGTCAAATCATCCCGGTTGGCAAATGC
>JBARYO010000132.1:0-7306 GCA_049647905.1 Elainellaceae cyanobacterium
AAAGCGATCGCGATTGCGGTGGAATAGGACTTGACCCGACAAGGTCTCCGCGACGATACCCCACTGGGCAGCCTGGAACGTGGGCTGATCGATAATGCGCTGGATCTGCCCGTGGAGGCTTTGGGGACAGTAGGCATAGTCAGGGGTGCGGAGCGGCTGAGCGGTAGCGCTCCTGTCAAATTGAGGCGAGGCCGTGGCGGTCACTGCCATGAAGCCCTGGACCACCAGAGATAGGCTAAGGCTGAGGCTCAGAGGCATAATGCGCTTGAGCCAAGATTGCGCCCATTGTGGGGGCAGCGTTTTAGAGGTCATCAACGAGCCGACGAATACAGCAGATTACATTATACGGACTCCGGTGTCGGTCACGAGATTTGAGGCACCAGCGGGCGAATCGGGATTGGGGCGATCGCGCCACAGGTTTCCCTACAACCCGCCGCCGTTAATACTGCTCAAGAAATCTATAGAAAGGGGGTTATGTTCACGCTGGAGATGACTATACCTTAGGAACAATATTTTGTTGCGCTATTGCCTTGTTGAAAGAATAGGATACCTCGTGCCCACCGTTGATCTCTCGCTGCTCCCTGACCTCCATTGGGTGACTCCAGATGTTCACCTCCATATTACCGCTGACCCTGTCGGTCTTTTCCCGTCTTGGCTAGCGGGCATTGCCATTTTTCTAGCCGTGGTCAGCGTCCCTTACCAAGCGATTACGGGCGCTTTCGGCTCTTTCCAGGATCAGCTCAATACCGACGGATCCGTCGCAGAGGTCATTACCCAAGACCCTGTATCCCCTGAACAAAGCGACGGGATATCAAAGTCGGCCCGAGCACCTGATTTATCATCGGTAGCTGTAGGCCCAGGTCTGGGTGTGGCCCCAGAAATGTCTTTAGACGGGATGTTTGCTGGCGGCTCAGATTCCTTAGTGGCCAGAGCCGTCGGCCATGCCGAGGGAACCCGTGCGGCTACGGGGGAGAAAACTCAGGCTTATTACGGCCATACCGATCCAGGCAATGGCGTCTGGAACCTGGGAAGCTTCTCCTACCAACATGATGCGATTTCCCCTGAGAATGCCGACGAAAAACAGCTGCGGCGTCTCCAGCAGCAGGCGCTGCAGTTGAGACAGCAGGCTGCTAGTCGTAACATTCTTCTAGGTCTTCAAGAAGAGCTGAATGGAATCGACTTGGCTAATCAGGCCCCAGAGGCGGCTTTGGATAACGGCGGCTACGTTGATCGACTTGCGGAAGCCTATACCCGAGGGTTGCAGGGGGCCGACGCCATCTTGTGGGCCCGCACTTGGTCATACCTCGATCCAAACACAAAGCAGTGGAATGCCCCCGGTCTGGGCAACACATTGTGGTCTATTCGAGACGACCAAGAGCGTCGCCGCCGCGCCATTGCGCAGGTGCTGAACCTATCGCCGGTAGAAGCAACATTGGCTATGGGGATTAGACCAGCTGAGGCCGAGATGATGCTCGACAGTCCAGGCGACTCAGCGAGCTAAGCGATCGCTCAGGAAAAGGGAAGTTGAGCCCTAATGTATTCTCGTCGCATCTGAGCGATCGCATCAATGGAGATGCCCTTGGGGCATACTGCCTGGCATTCCCCGTGGTTCGAGCAGTCGCCAAAGCCTTCTTGGGCCATCTGCTGGGTCATTTTCACCACCCGCTGCTTGCGCTCAGGCTGCCCTTGGGGAAGCAGCGCCAAATGCGAAATCTTTGCCGCCGTAAAGAGCGAGGCCGAGGCATTGGGGCAAGCGCCAACGCAGGCACCGCAGGCGATGCAGGTGGCGTAGTCAAAGGCGGTGTCGGCGCTGGGCTGATCGACAAGGACGGCGTTGGCCTCTGGGGCGGCACCCGTTCTCACAGAGACATAGCCCCCAGCTACCGCGATGCGGTCGAAGGCGGAGCGATCTACCACGAGGTCTTTGATCACTGGAAAAGCTTTGGCCCGCCAGGGTTCGAGGGTAATGGTGTCGCCATCTTGAAAGTTGCGCATATAGAGCTGACAGACCGAAGTGCGCTGCTGGGGGCCATGGGCCTGGCCGTTAACCATCATGCCGCAGGAGCCACAGATGCCTTCTCGGCAATCATGGTCAAACTCAACGGGGCGATCGCCTGATGCGGTGAGCTGCTCGTTCAGCATGTCGAGCACTTCCAGAAAGGAGAGATCGGGGGCGACAGAATCAACGGTGTACTGGATGAAGTTGCCGGGGTCGGCAGGGCTGGTTTGTCGCCAGATTTTGAGCGTGATTTGCATTGTGGTGGGTGCTGGAAAACCAGAGGTGGGAATCGGGCTGCGCTACTTGTAGGAGCGCTGGGTGAGTTCAACGGTTTCGAAGTTGAGGGGCTCAGTGACTAGGGTGGGAGTTTGGTCCTCGCCCTGATAGCGCCAGGCGGCGGCGGTGGCGAACTGGTCATCGCGGCGGCGGGCTTCGCCATCGGGGGTTTGATACTCGCTGCGGAAGTGACAGCCGCTGGATTCCTCGCGGGCCAGGGCGTCTCTCGCCATCACTTCCCCCAGCTCCATAAAGTCGGCGACGCGGCCAGCAAACTCCAGGCTTTGGTTAAGGGTGGTCGCCTCACCAGGAACCCGCAGGTTTTGCCAAAATTCACCGCGCAGCGATCGCACATCTTCAATGGTCTGCTCTAACTGCTCCCGGCTGCGGCTCATGCCCACCCCCTGCCACACCAGCTGACCCAGCGCCCGATGGAAATCTAGCACAGTGCGATCGCCCTTGATGTTCAGCAGCTTCAGCGTTCGCGCCCGCGCCGACGCTTCTGCTTCGCCAAAGGCCTCATCGTCAGTGGTCACCTCGCGCAGCGCTGTGGTGGCGATGTAGTGACCCAAAGTATACGGAATGATGAAATAGCCGTCCGCTAAGCCCTGCATTAGAGCGCTGGCCCCCAGGCGATTGGCCCCGTGGTCTGAGAAGTTGGCCTCCCCCAAGACAAACAGCCCCGGCACCGTGCTCATCAGGTGGTAGTCCACCCACAGCCCCCCCATGGTGTAATGCACGGCAGGATAGATGCGCATAGGTTCGCGGTAGGGGTCTTCCCCAGTGATGCGCTGATACATTTCAAACAGATTGCCGTAGCGCGATTCGATGATGGCTTTGCCCTGGGCGGCGATCGCATCGCGGAAGTCAAGATACACCGCCAGCCCCGTGCGGCCCACGCCCCGGCCCTCGTCAATCACCTGCTTTGCGTTGCGAGAGGCCACATCTCGCGGCACCAAGTTGCCGAAGGTGGGGTAGCGGGTTTCTAGGTAGTAGTCGCGGTCGGCTTCGGGAATCTGCTGGGGCGATCGCCCATCCCCCGCCTGCTTCGGCACCCAGACCCTGCCGTCATTGCGCAAACTCTCACTCATCAGCGTCAGCTTCGACTGGAATTCGCTAGCCACCGGAATACAGGTGGGATGAATCTGCGTGAAGCAGGGGTTGGCAAACAGCGCCCCCCGCTTGTGGGCTCGCCAGGCCGCCGTCACATTAGAATTTTTGCCGTTGGTGGAGAGGTAATAGACGTTGCTGTATCCCCCCGTCGCCAGCACCACCGCGTCGCCAGCATAGCGCTCGAACGCCCCCGTCAGCAGATTCCGCACGACAATGCCCCGCGCCTGGCCATCCACAACTACGAGGTCCACCATCTCCCGCCGGGGAAACTGCTCAACCTGCCCTGCGGCCACCTGCCGCATCAGGGCACCATAGGCCCCCAACAGCAGCTGCTGGCCGGTTTGCCCCCGCGCGTAAAACGTCCGAGACACCTGCGCCCCCCCAAAGGAGCGGTTGGCCAGCAGCCCGCCGTATTCCCGAGCGAAGGGAACCCCTTGGGCGACGCAGTGATCGATAATTTGGCTGCTGATTTGGGCTAGCCGATAGACGTTGGCCTCCCGAGAGCGGTAGTCGCCGCCTTTGATGGTGTCGTAAAACAAGCGCCAGACGCTGTCCCCATCGTTGGGATAATTTTTGGCCGCGTTGATGCCGCCCTGGGCCGCGATGCTGTGGGCGCGGCGGGGAGAATCTTGAATACAGAAGCTTTTGACCCGGTAGCCCTGTTCGGCCAAGGTCGCCGCCGCCGATGCCCCCGCCAGCCCAGTTCCGACCACAAGGAGGGTGTGCTTGGGTTTGTTGCTGGGGTTGACCAACTTACAGCGATCTTTGAAGGTGTCCCACTTTTCGGGCAGCGGCCCACCAGGGATACGAGCGTTCAGTTGCATAAAATATCAGCCAATCAATCCGAAATAGATAGACAGGGGTAGGCCAATGAACCCAAGGGCGATCGCCCCCCCCAACATTGCGCTTGCCGCATAGGCTGAAGGCTTAGTCGCCACGCCAAGAGACTGCATTGCGCTCCACAGGCCATGACGCAGATGCAGGCCCAGCACGCCCATGACAATAACGTAGCCAGCCGTATAAGCCGGTTTGTGAAACGTCTCGAACACTAGGCGAGATAGGTCCCTATGGGCAGATTCGGGAAGCTCATAGTACGGTCCGAACTTGAAGGTAGCCACGTGGAACACCAAGAAAACCCCCAGCAGCAGACCCGAGACAATCATCGTCTGGGAGCTGAGGCTTTGGCGGCTCGGCTTCCCAGCAGACCGGTATTCGGCGTAGTTCACCGGGCGGGCGCGGCGTTTGCCGATGTAGATCTTGGTGCCGATGTGGATGTGGAGCAGGGCAACAGCCAGCAAAAGCAGCTCAATCAGATAGGTAATTGGGCCAAGGGTTTCCAGGATGTAGGCAAGTTGGTTGTAGGCCGATGTGCTGAAAAACAAGGTAAGATTGCCCAGCAGATGAACCACAACAAAGGCCACCAGCCCAAGGCCAGTGATACCAGTCAAAAGCTTTTTGCCAAGGGGTGATTGGGTGAGGGCCCGCAAGCCAGATGCCTTTGATGCGGGTATTGCCTCTGTGCGAGAAGACGCTAATGCATTTGTAGCCAGTGGGGTGGGGTGCTGATTGGAAACCATGTTTTCGCAATAAGATAGGTCCGCGCTAAAAGAGCGTCGCCTACGGTTAAAACCTAGATGGAAATTATACCCCGGATTTCTCATCACGATTTTTAGACGTTGGCCACATACGCTATGAGCCTCAAGCGATTGAACCTGCGGCTGGCAAGGGATTTAAGACACCCGCTGAATGATGGGGAAATGGTGGTCAGCTCCGCCAATTTGACAATTGCAAACTCTTGAAAGAGACTTGTTCTATCATTTGTCTGTGATGTAGATCACGGCTTGCGCATGTAAGAGGTTTGCGTTGGAACTATCCACCCATGGGCGCTACGGCTATTCTGCGATTGTCCATCGGCCTGACTACGATTGGCCCCAAGGACGCCGCCTTGCCGTCTATATCGGCTTAAACCTAGAGCACTTCGCCTTTGGAGAGGGTCTAGGGGCACAGCTCGCACCAGGGGGTCCACAGCCTGATGTCCTCAACTATGCCTGGAGAGACTATGGCAATCGGGTTGGGGTGTGGCGACTTTTAGAGCTGTTCGAAGCGCTAGGCTTACCCGTGGCAATTCTAGCCAACTCTACCCTCTACGACTACTGCCCTGAGGTGATCGCAGCCTTTCGCGATCGCAGCGACGAAATTGTCGCCCATGGCCGCACCAACTCTGAGCGTCAGAGCGTGCTTTCAGAAGCCGATGAAGCGGCACTGATACAGGAGACAACTGACATTCTGGCCCAGTATGAGGGCAATGCGCCCCAGGGCTGGCTTGGTCCCTGGATTGCCCAAAGCCACCTCACTCCAGATCTACTGCAGGAAGCAGGGTATACCTATCTGCTGGACTGGTGCTGCGATGACCAGCCAATTTGGTTCAATACGCGCCAGGGGCGTATCCTAGCCGTACCTTACTCCCAAGAAGTTAACGACATACCGGCGATCGCAGTGCGCCGTACGTCGGCCTCAGACTTTGCCGACATGATTATCGATCAGTATGAGGAAATGAAGCAGCAGTCCCAGCAGCAGCCCTTGGTCTACGGCATTGCCCTTCATGCCTATCTCGTAGGCCAGCCTTTCCGGCTGCGGCATTTACGGCGAGCCCTAGAGCATATTGCCAAAGACGCGGCTCGCCACAGCGACCTGGTTTGGCTGACCCACCCCAGAGACATTGCGCAGCATAGCTATTCACTTCCCGACGGAACCATACCTTAGCGATCGCTCTGGTGTAGGGGAATGGCGACTTGAAACTCGGTGCCTTCCGCCAGTCTTGATGTACAGACCAAGGAGCCACCGTGCCGCTCCGTCACAATTTGATGGCTGATTGAAAGCCCAAGCCCCGTACCTTTACCGGCGGCTTTGGTCGTGAAGAAGGGGTCAAACAGCCAGGGCTGTTGCTCTATTGGGATGCCTGGTCCATTATCTGAGATCGCGATCACCGCGCGATTGTCCTCAACGCGGGTGCTGATTTTGATGTAAGGCGGCTCAGTGATCCATTGGCGATCGCCATCTGCTATTTGCTGGGCGAGGGCATCTATAGCATTGTCGATTAGGTTCATAAAGACCTGATTGAGCTGGCTGGGATAGCACTCCACCAACGGTAACGCTCCATAGTCCTTAAGGATCTGAATTTCGACTCGATGGGATTTGGCCCTTAGATGGGGCTGCAGAATTAATAGGGTGCTATCAAGGCCATTGTGGATATCGATATCTTTTTTGTCCGATTCATCCAGGCGCGAAAACGTCCGCAGCGATAGCACAATTTGGTGAATCCGCATACTGCCCACTTCAACGGACTGCAGGACTTTGGTTAAATCGTCTAGCAGATAGTCCAGCTCCATCGCCTCAATTTGCTGGGCGATCGCAGGCGGCGGTGTAGGACAATACTGCTGGTACAGCGCTAGCAGCTCAGTCAAGCTGCTGTAGTAGCGCTTGAGGTACGCCAAGTTCCCGTAGATAAAGCTCACGGGGTTGTTGATCTCGTGGGCAATGCCGGCCACCATTTTGCCCAGGCTAGACATCTTCTCGGTTTGAATCAGCTGGGATTGAGTCTGCTTGAGGTCCTGTAGCGCCGCTTCGAGCTGATGGGCTCTCTCCTGAGCTAGCGCCGCGCTCCGCTCCGTCTGCGCGTAGAGTTCAGCCTGCTGAATCGCGACGCCAAACTGTCCGGCTAGAGACTGGAGGAGCTCGATCTCACTCTCTTGCCACTGACGCGGTTCGGAGCACTGATGTACGATTAGCAGCCCCCAAAGGCTATGCTCTTGAACCAGAATGGGCACGATTAGGTTGGCGCGGATCTCAAAGCGTCTGAGAAAATCCTTATGGCAAGCGTCGATATCCGCCGTTTCGACATCGACGATCGCTTTGACC
>JBARYO010000133.1:0-2331 GCA_049647905.1 Elainellaceae cyanobacterium
CTTCACTGGCATTGCGGGTATAGATAATTTCTTCCCGATGGGCCGCGTTGACGAAAGCAGCGACCTTATCCCGCGCCCCTTCATAGGCATCTGTTGCCCGCGCACTGAGGGTATGGACCCCGCGGTGGACATTAGCGTTGTCCCGCTCGTAGTACTGCTCTATCGCCTCTAGCACGGCCTTTGGCTTCTGCGACGTTGCCGCATTGTCTAAATAGACCAGCGGCTTACCGTTGACCTGCTGATGCAGAATCGAGAAGTCGGGACGAACCTTTGCGGCCAGGGTTTTTTCTTGGGTGAGGGTCATAGTGTGAGGAGGATTGAGGATGATGCGGATCTAGGGTGCGAGAGCGGCAACGCAGACGACAATTTGCGATCGCACCGCTTCAATAGGCAGCGCGTCGATGATTTCCCCAGCAAAAGCGCGAATTAGCAGCGTCTGGGCCTGGGCGGCGTCAATGCCGCGACTCTGGAGGTAAAACACCTCCGTTGGGTCAAGCTGACTGACAGTAGCCCCATGGGTGCACTTGACGTTATCCGCCACGATTTCAAGCTGGGGCTTCGTATCTACGCGGGCTTTTGAGGAGAGCAAAAGGTTACGGTTGAGCTGCTTGGCATCGGTGAGCTGGGCCGCTTGAGGCACCACCACCTTGCCGTTGAACACCACATGGGCGCGATCGGCAGCGATACACTTATGCAGCTGTTGGCTAGTGCCGTGGGGGTGACCATAGCGAATCAGGCTATGGGTGTCAGCAAGCTGCTGTCCGGTGGCCAGGGTCAAGCCATTGAGCACGGTCTCCGTCTGCGGGCCTTGCTGAAACACCTCTAAATTGTGGCGAGAGAGCTTGCCTCCGAGGCTGATGGCATGGCAGACATAGCGTGAATCTCGCTGTTGAGATACGGCTGTTTTACCTAAATGGTAGGCGCTATCGCTTTCTCGCTGCAGGCGCAAATGGGTGACTTTGGCGTTTTCGCCCACATAGATTTCGGTGACGCTGTTGCTGGCATAGGCTCCCTTGCCGACGCTAACAAAGTCTTCTATCAGGGTGACCTGACTGTGGGGATTAGCCACCACCAGAGCCCGAGGATGGGTGAGATAAGCCGCCGCTGATGTCGAAACAAACAGCAGATGTATAGGCTGATCTAAAACCGTTTCGGGAGCAAGCCAAATCACTGCCGCGTCATTAAAGCTGGCGGCGTTGAGCTGGGTGAAGGTCCGCTCTAAGGACTCTTGCTGTCCCAGGTAGGGCGCAAGGTCAGGGCCGTTCCAGCTGAGCAGGGAGTCCACCGTAAGGCCCGCTGCCGTTTCACTTGAGGACAACTCCGGGATATAATGCCCGTCTACGAACACAACCTGCAGAGCCCCTGGGATGCGGTAGGCCGTCAAGGCATCGGCAGAAACCGCTGTTGTCGGATCAGGCGATCGCAGCGGCAGATCCACTAGCGGTGTTACGTTGGTGAACCGCCACTCTTCATCGCGGGTAGTGGGCAGCAGCTGGCTTTGCAGCGCTTCCTCAGCCCCATCGCGCAGGGCGCTGAGCCACTGGGACAGGTCTAAATCAGGCGTGGTCAATGGCGATCGCAGCGCCAGCAAGTCCTTGAGATCGCGGCGAGATACTGGCGCAACAGTGGTACTAGAAGCAGAATCAGACGCTACAGTCATGCTGTGACCTCCGCGCCTTCCAGCAGCCAGTCGTAACCCCGCTCTTCTAGCTCATGGGCCAGCTCCTTACCGCCGGTGCGGATGATGCGCCCTGCCGCCATCACATGCACATAGTCCGGCACGATGTAGTTCAGCAGCCGCTGATAGTGGGTAATCAGCAGGATGCCGTTCTCAGAGTTGGCAATCTGGTTGACGCCTTCCGACACCGTTTTCAGAGCGTCAATATCTAGCCCGGAGTCGGTTTCGTCCAGAATCGCCAGGGTCGGCTCCAGGATGGCCATCTGCAAAATTTCGTTGCGCTTTTTCTCACCGCCTGAAAACCCTTCGTTGACGCTGCGGCTGAGAAATTCAGGCTTCATTTTGACGATGTCTAGCTTATCCTGCACCAGCTCATCAAAGTCGAACGCATCTAGCTCTTCCTCGCCTCGGTGCTTGCGCTTGGCGTTGTAGGCCACCCGCAAAAAGTCCAGATTCGACACGCCAGGGATTTCCAGCGGATACTGAAACGCCAGGAAGACGCCCTGTCGTGCTCGCTCCTCCGGTTCAAGGGCCAGCAGGTCCTGCCCTTGAAAGACAGCGCTGCCACCCGTAACCTCGTAGTCGGGATGGCCGCTCAGCACCTTGGAAAAGGTGCTTTTCCCCGAACCGTTAGGACCCATAATGGCGTGGAC
>JBARYO010000134.1:0-1841 GCA_049647905.1 Elainellaceae cyanobacterium
ATGTACGGCAGGGCTAGCTTAGAGTTACTCGAAAAGCGACTCGTTATGGCTGCATGACCCTGATAGCAAGCGATTTTCTGACTTCACCAAAAGCTGGGAAGAGCCCCAATCCCTTGACATTTAACAGGCGCGCTATTACATATAGGACAAGCGGCGCTTGGGCACATTAGTTCAGCAGGCATAGAGAAATATATCCCCGCGTAACTTAAAGACGGGCTGGGGCGTTACTTGAGTTAGCTAAAGAGGAGTAGGTGAAATTTTGATGACGAGTTATCTGCCGCGTCCCGATAAATACCTATCAAAAGTGTAATTTGAAGAATGTCTAGGTGTAATGACTATGAAGCTAATCAATGGCTTGATGGCGGGCGTAGTCAGGTAATGTGGGAGGACGATTGTTCTGAGGAAGGCACCAGCGGGAAAAGGGTATCAAAGCGCTGATTGACCCAAGCGAGTCTGAGGATGAGCAAATGATTGAAGCCATCGTGACTCCAGCGCATGCCAACGCCCTTGAAGCGCTGCTGAATGAGCCACTTACAGGCGCTCTCCACCATGCCAGAGCCTAGAGGCAAGCCAAGCGCTTCAAAGTGCTGATAGCGGATGTGACGGTGATGGCGTTGGAAGTAAGCTTGGACTCTGGCTAGCGATGCCAAGGATTGGTCGCTGAGCAGCTCTGTATTCACCAGCCGGGTCAGGGCAGCGAGCACTGAGTGCTGCTGACCATGGCGCAGGGCATGACGCCAGCGCTTGAACCACTTCATCTGGTGGTTGTGGTCTTCGAACAGGGCGGATGTCGCTTGCCATAGCTGTCCTGCGGCATGGTAGAAGTCGAGGACGGCCACAGCGCAGTGGGCGAAGCACTGCCTGTAGACCCTCCAAAAGCCCTTGCCACCGTCACTGAGCCAGACCAGTTGCGGGGCGCTCTCAAACGACTGGCGACGCGCTTCGAGCTGCAGCGCTGGGATGAACTGCTCAACGGAGCCGAGCACCGCTACCAAGCGGCGTTGCACCAGGCAGGGGACAGGCTCACCGCTGCGGTTCGTGCGCTTGCCTAGCCGCGCCAGAACAGCCACCTTCACCTCTTGCCAGACGGTTTTGCCCTTGGGCGTCTTGGCAACTGGCCGCATGGGCACCATCACCCCATCAGCGGCGATCGCCAGGGGCAAATCGGCTACTGCTTGTGCCAGAACCTCTGGTGCTACCGGCTCGCCTGATTGCTGCTGGGCCAACTGCTCAGTAAACTCCTCGTAAGCGCGACGGCCTTGCTGCTGCGCCCAGTTCCACAGGCTGCTGGCACTCACCTGTAGCCCGCTCACCTCCCCCAGCAGCGTTGCCGCGAGCTGGTATGGCACGAACAGGCTCAAAAGGCATCCCAAACGCACCAATTCATCGCTGCTGTTTTGGTAGGGCCGTATCCCCAAGGCTTCATCAAGCGGCACACAAAGGCTTTGATGACACCCTCTTGGACAGTACCCTACCCGTCGCTTTCAGCCGATGACGCCCACCAAAGTATGCATCTGTCTGCGGCGAAAGCCCTTCGAGCGCATCCGCCTTTTGCATTGCGGACATTCGGGCCACTGCTGCGGCTGTTGCGCTCGCCCTGTGAGTTCCGCTTCCAGCACTATCCGGGCGAACAGCAGCCCTAGCTGCATCGCGCAAACCACCAGTGCGGGTAGGCTTTGGGCTTTGCTGAGGGCATCGCACCGCTGCTGCCATTCGGGAGTTTGTGGGCAAAGAGCCCAAATTGACGATAGGATCATGGTCTAGTTTTTTTGTGGGACGGGATCATTATCCCATCCCTTTTTTCTTGCAGCCAGCCCCCTCCACAACCTTTGGCTACGCCC
>JBARYO010000135.1:0-6135 GCA_049647905.1 Elainellaceae cyanobacterium
CTTCTGACCTTGCTCATCGTGCTGGTGGGAGATTTGGTCACGGGACGAACGGCCTCAGCCCGCTGGGCTCCCTATGTCGCCATTGTCGGGCTACTCGGGGCTGTCGCATCGCTCTATTGGCAATGGACTAATGTAGAGACCGATGCCTTCTTGGGCGCTTTCTCATCAGACCCGCTGAGCGTTGTCTTTCGGGGCATTATCGCCCTATCGACAGCCCTGACAATTTTGATCTCTGTGCGGTACGTTCAAAAATCGGGGACGGCCCTGGCCGAATTTATCGTCATTCTGCTGACCGCGACAATCGGCGGCATGTTTCTGTCCGGGGCAAATGAGCTGGTGATGATTTTCGTCTCGCTTGAGACGCTGAGCATCTCGTCTTACCTGCTGACGGGCTACATGAAGCGAGATCCTCGGTCCAATGAGGCGGCTCTCAAATATTTGCTAATTGGTGCTGCAAGCTCCGCCATTTTCCTGTACGGCTCGTCTCTGCTCTACGGCCTATCGGGCGGGGAAACTCGGCTGACGGCGATCGCAGCTCAACTCTCAGACGGCAGCGATTTGGGCTTGCTCATTGCCCTAGTATTTGTCATTGCAGGCATCGCATTCAAGATATCTGCCGTTCCCTTTCACCAGTGGTCTCCCGATGTCTATGAGGGGTCCCCAACTCCGATTGTCGCCTTCTTGTCTGTCGGTTCTAAGACAGCGGGATTCGCTCTTGCGATACGGCTGCTGGTGACAACCTTCCCAGTTATTTCCGACCAGTGGCAATTTGTGCTGACAGCTTTGGCAGCGCTGAGCATGATACTGGGCAACGTCGTCGCTTTGGCCCAAACCAGCATGAAGCGTCTACTGGCTTACTCCTCTATTGGCCAGGCTGGATTTGTCATGATTGGCTTGGTCGTTGGTACCGAAACGGGCTATGCCAGCATGGTATTTTACCTGTTGGTGTACCTGCTGATGAACCTGGGCGGGTTTGCCTGCATCATCCTCTTCTCGCTGCGCACCGGCTCTGATGAGATTACAGAATACAGCGGGCTGTACCAAAAGGATCCGCTGATCACCCTAGCCTTGAGTATCTGCCTCTTGTCTTTGGGGGGAATTCCACCTTTAGCAGGCTTCTTTGGCAAAATTTATCTCTTTTGGGCTGGCTGGCAAGCTGGAGCCTATGGCCTAGTGCTTCTGGGCCTCATTACTAGCGTTGTCTCGATCTACTACTACATCCGCGTCGTGAAGATGATGGTGGTCAAAGAGCCCCACGAGATGTCAGACTCGGTCAAAAACTATCCTGAAGTGCGCTGGGATTTGCCAGGCATGAGGCCGATTCAGGTTGCCATTGTGATTACTCTAGTTGGCACCTCTCTCGCCGGTATCCTTTCCAATCCGCTGTTTGCCTTGGCCAACGGGTCCGTGACCCGGACTGCTTTTTTCCAGTCCAGCCTTACCGTACCAACGGCGGTGCTTCCTAGTCAGCCAGAGTCAAAGGTAGCGCTGTAGCTACCGAGCCTTAAGAGCCAGATAGGCGAAAATCCTCTGCAGCGGCGATCGCCTGTTTTATCATGGCGGCTGCAGAGGGGGGCACTGAGATAGCACCGATACCCCATCTGATCAAATCAGGAATGGTGTGAGGATTATGGCTGGGTAAATCACCACAGATGCAGCTATCAATTCCAAGTTCGTTTGCCTGAGTCACCAGCTGCTTGATAGCCTGCATTACCGCAGGGTGGGCATGGAAACTACTGCTAAGGGCAGGGTCATTTCGATCAGCCGCGAACAAAAGTTGGGTCAGATCGTTACTGCCAATGGCGATGCCCTGGATTCCAGCTTGCACGTACTGAGGCAGCAGCAGCAGGACGGACGGCACCTCCGCCATAATCCAGAGCTGGAAACTTTCAATCCGATACAGCTGAGCCTGCTGAATCAGTTGTCGGGCATAAATGACCTCCTCCACAGAGCGCACAAAGGGCAGCAGCAGCCTCAGGTTTGAGTACCCAGCCTGCTGTACCTGCCGGAGGGCCAAGAGTTCTGCTTGAAATAGCCTTGGGTAGGTTCTATAGCTATAGGTTCCATGTAGCCCTAAAGCAGGATTGCGCTCATGGGCAGGTGGCGACCCGTCGAGACAGGAAAACTCATCGGTGCATAGATTTAAGGACCGATAGAAGACTGGATCTGGGAAAACGGCAGCAGCGATAAGGCTGACAGACGCAGCAATACGGCTGATGAGCTGTTCTTGACGTCCTGAAGCGATCCATTGGAGAGGATGCTGATTATTGAGCAGTGGCAGCAGCAGCAGTTCTGAGCGCAGTAAACCAACGCCATCAACAGAAACATTTGTGACCGGATAGAGCTGATTAACATGGCTGAGGGTAAGCATCAGCTTCGTCCTACAGGACTCTCGGGATGAAGAGAGGCTGCAGAAGTTACCCATAGATCGAATACGGTACTCCTCCGCTCCTAACGGACTCGCTGTAGTGGATATCGGTCGATACTGATGTATATCACTCCGTTCAGGTACTACACTATCTATCCAGCTACTGTCGTCTCGCTGCGTATCGAAGGGTGGGGTGTTGGGCAGTGGCACAACGATACCGCGATCGCCATCAATCCGAACCATATCCCCACTTTGAAACCGTTGAGTCGCATTGGCAACGCCCACCACAGCAGGAATACCCAAATCTCGAGTCAAAATAGCAGCATGGCTCGTCATACCGCCCTGCTCCATGACCACCCCACTCACCTGCTGAATCAGGGGCATCCAGTCTGGGGTCACATCAACGGCCAGTAGAATAGCGTTTGGCGGCACCTGATCCCAAGGGGATTTAGCCTGGTACAGCCGTCCACTGACCTGCCCCGGTGAAGCCCCTAGCCCGGCGATTGCCGTGGCCTCAAGCGTGGTTTCCTCGGACTGCTGTCGCCCTGTCAGTCCAATAGAACGCTGGTCAGAGTTTTGAGCCGTACTGTCCTGCCGAGCGGCAGCACCATCGTAAGACGCCACGGATCCCGGCTGCAAAGAAAGCTGGGTAATGTAAATGGTTTCGTTCTGGTGGCGATCGCGGCAGAGAATCCACTCTAGCTGCAGTTGGTGATGGGGTTGGGATGGGGTGCCCCCTAGGGGTGGGAGCCAGCGAGCAGCTAGAGATCGGCCTAACGTGACCAGCTGCTGTTGCTGAGACGGAGAAATGATACCCATGGCGTCCAGCGTCAGCCTGAGAGGTAACGGTTGGTGCTGAAGCTCGGGTATGCCATCCCCCCAGGGGGATAGGGCCACCCCCAAAGTCTGTCTTAAATCGGCAGGCACCGCAGCGCCATCGGAAGAGGGCTGTAGCCAGTAGGCATAGGATTGTTGAGCGGGGATGGTTCGTGCCCGCCCTGTAGCCATATTGAGATGGTACTGTTCTGGCACAGCCTCTCCCGACGCTAGCGCGTAGCCTAACCCATGAATACTGCTCAAACATAGGTCATAGCCGCTGATATCTAGCTGACCGGAAGCAATGGCGGGCATCAGCGGCTGAATCAGCACAGCAAGCTGGATTTGGGATAGCGCAATATCCATCCGCCGCCAGTAGAATAGGCTTTGGGCACGAAATAGCTGTGCCCAGAGGCCTTTGATGCCATCGCTAACGGAATCTAGATCCGCAGCGGCAAGCTTAGATTGAAGCAGTCCTGTCGTCGGAATGGTTACCGGCTTCCCTTGTGAAAACACAACAGCAGAGGGACGCAGCATGACAGTAGAGGACTGCAGCGCTTTGATATGCTCTGCCAGGGGCGATCGCCATTCCATGGGAAACGGTTGCGCTGCGATCGCCCGCTGGAGCCGCTGGGCCGCAGACTGAAGCTGATGCGAGTCATCAACATCGAGCTGCAGAGCAGAGGACGGCAATCCAGCGATGAGGGGCTCTCCCCAATCTATTCCGGCCACAAACTGATGCCACAATGCACCCCCGACGACAAATCCCGGTACGCTGCGATAGCCCTGGCGCGTCAGTGTAGCAAGGTGCTTTGCTTTTTGACCAACGAGCTCTGGGATTTCAGCTTGCGGATCGCTGAGACAATAGAAGGGGAGCATAGGGATAAGGACCGCTGCTTATTTAGGATGTGATAAACCAAACAGGCTCAAAATGCCGTTTATCTGTACCAAGAACGGAAAACACACTGACGATCAAATATCAACTACCCACAGGATAGGGCATACTGGCCCCATTACAAGGCTCTGAGAAGCAGCTGGCCAAGATGGTTGGTCGCCCTCCTCAAATTAAAAGTTGGTCGTCAGCCATTGTCTAGTCAACCCATTGTGAGGTGATACATTAAAAGACCGGCACTGCGATTTGCGCCCTGCCTTTGCCCTTCACTGGATATTCCTACCTCCCACAATAATGGTTCAGGCGAGCGATTTAGTATCAACGATACCCCACGGCGATTCGGGTCTTCCTATAGATTCTATGGCTCCTCCCTTCGAGCTGCCCAGCGCCGAAGACGACGACATCTCCGATGTGGAATTCCAGCAGAAGGTCACCCTAGCCTGGCAAATTTGCCATCGGTTCGACCTGCAAACTGACATTTGGCGCGGACAGATTCTCAAGGTTGTGCGCGATCGCGAAAGTCGACGGGGAGAAGGCCGGGGCAGCGGCTTCCTCAACTGGCTCAAGGACCACGAAATCAGCAAATCTCAAGCCTATCGGCTGATTGAGCTAGCGGACAGCGCCAATGCCGTGTTTGAGGAAGGCTGGCTACAGCCGGAAGACGTCAACCAGTTTAGCAAGCAAGCCTTCCTCGACACCGCCCAAGCGGCCCCGGAGGTCCGCCAGCTTGTGAGCGAAGCTGCCCAGCGGGGCGATCGCATCACCCGGCAAAACGTGCGTCAACTTTCGGATGATTGGAGCGCCATGACCTCCGATCTGGTGCCCGACACCCTGCGGCAAAAGGTGGCTAACGATGTAATTCCCACCCGCTACGTCGGCCCCCTAGTGAAAGAGCTGGAAAAGCTCCCAGAAGCCCACCAATCCTCACTGCAGGACGAGCTAGAGGAAAACCCCGACCTCGACACCCTGAAGCAGGTCACAGCAGATGCCCGCTCCCTAGCGAAATACCTCAACGCCGCTGAGCAAGTCCAAGCCATCCGCGAGACGGTAGACATGGAAGCGGCCCTAGACGAAGCGCTGCGGGTCGGCTGCCTGATGTCGGTGGCAGACATGGTGCAGCAGGCGGGACAGCTGGAGCAGGCGATCGCCAAGCTATATACCACCTGGAAGCGCGTCGTACAGCTCTCAGATCGGGTCTATGTGGACAGCGGTGCCAGCACACCACATCTGCGATCGCTGCTGGCGCATTTAGAGCCCCTGACAGGGGACACTGTAGAAATTCAGATGGGCGAACCCGACAGCGGCTTCTTCCGGCAAATTCGACTCACTATCGATGATGAAACACCGTAAACCGTCTTGCGGACGACACCCAGAATCGGAAAAATTCGCCATCATAGGTAGATAGCAGTAGCGGCACTCGGCACCCTAACTATCCATGGCTGATTTCCAGGTCCAAGCCCCCTTTGAGCCCACAGGCGACCAGCCCAAGGCCATCAAGCAGCTCGTCCAATATCTTGAATCGGGTAACCGGTATCAAACCCTGCTAGGGGCAACGGGAACCGGCAAGACCCACACCATCGCCCGCACCATTGAGCAGGTGGGCCGCCCAACCCTGCTCTTGGCCCACAACAAAACTCTCGCCGCTCAGCTCTGCAACGAGCTGCGGGAATTCTTCCCTGAGAACGCCGTCGAATATTTCATCAGCTATTACGACTACTATCAGCCCGAAGCCTACATCCCCGTCACCGACACCTACATCGCCAAGACAGCCTCTATTAACGAGGAAATCGATATGCTGCGCCACTCGGCCACGCGATCGCTATTTGAGCGCCGCGATGTGATTGTGGTGGCCTCGGTGAGCTGTATTTACGGCCTGGGGATTCCATCGGAATACTTGAAGGCATCCATTCCCCTGCAGGTGGGGATGGAGATAAACCAGCGGCAGGTACTGCGAGATTTAGCCACAATTCAATACAGCCGCAATGACTTAGACCTGAGCCGTGGCAAATTCCGCGTCAAGGGCGACGTCGTAGAGATTGGCCCCGCCTATGAAGATCGG
>JBARYO010000136.1:0-2790 GCA_049647905.1 Elainellaceae cyanobacterium
GAAGCGAGGGGCCTATGGGAATGCGGCTACGGGTATTTCTTAGCGCTGAGGAGGATCGCACCCTACGAGAGATGAGACGGGCGAAGACAGTTCCTCAACGGGTCAAAGACCGCGCTGAAGTAGTTCGAATGAACGCTAGAGGCGACTACGTTGAAGTGATTGCTAGCTACATGGGGTGGCATGTCGAGACGGTGCGCGATGCGCTCAAGCGTTGGCACTCAGGAGGATTAGGGGGACTGTGGGAAGCGCCAGGTCGAGGGGGCAAACGCCGCTGGCAAGAAGCAGACATGGCTTATGTTGAGCAAGTTCTGAGAGACGACGATTGCACCTACAACAGTGCCCAGCTAGCCAAGCGGCTAGAAGAAGAGCGCAAAGTGAAGCTGAGTGGGGGGCATCTGAGGCGAGTGCTCCAAAAAAGGGGGTGATATGGAAACGCACACGTCACTCTCATCGAGATAAGCAAGACCGGCTATACCGGGCAATCAAGCAAGCTGACCTCGACATGCTGGAGATGGCAGCAGCAGCGGGTGACATCGACCTGTTCTATGAGGATGAGTCAGGCTTTTGCCTGTGGAGTCCAGTGAGCTACAGCTACTACTTTCGTGGTGAGCAGAAACGACAGGAGCAGAGCCAAAAGCGGGGCAAACGGCTGAGCATCCTGGGGCTTTGGCAACCGCTGGTCAGCTTTGTCTATGCCCTTGTCCTCGGCGGATTCACAAGCAGCGACTATATTGCTGTTCTAGACGAGCAAGCCAAGCAGACGGCTCATGTGTTTCGGGAAACCGGGCGTATTCGTGTCATTGTGCAGGACAATGGGTCAATTCACAAAAGCAAGCTGACCCAGCAAAAATGGGCTGAGTGGGAAGCTCAGGGACTATTCATGTTCTTTTTGCCACCCTACTGCTCCGAGATGAATCCGATTGAAGGAGAGTGGCGACAGCTCAAGCGTGATGAGTTGCGTGGTCAGATGTTCGAGTATGAGTCGGAACTGGCTTATCACGTTGTTGAAGGTATCGAAACCAGAGGCAAAAGCTCAGGGCACTCGACGTCCTATGTCAGTGTCATAACCGCTTAACATTTCTTGGCATACCTCGATGTTTACGAGGCAACCTACTTAGAGCCCACGTTACGCCCTAGACGCTGGAGAGAAGTTGGGATGATGCAGCTTGAGCTGATGAGCCGGTAGAGGAGGAGGCATAGACCTCGCAAGAGTTGTTAGGGCTCTCGATCAAAACCACTTTGTGTAAGGAGGCTCCTGTCTCACGGAGTGGTGATTCCAGCAGGTCACGAATACGAACAGCGATGTTCTCTGCCGTCGGCACGATCCCTTCAAAATAGGAAATATCCTTGTTGAGGAAGGTATGGTCAAACGGCTCAACCACTCGGTCATCGATAATCTGCTGTAGCTGCCCTAAGTCCGCAATCATGCCGGTGCGGGGATCAATCTGTCCCTGTACCGTTACCTCTAGGTGATAGTTGTGACCGTGGCCGTTGACCCGCGCACATTTACCATAAATTTCAGAATTCTCCTCAAGGCTAAGGTGCGGCAGCGCTAGCCGATGAGCTGCGCTGAAGTGAGTTTTGATTGTCAAGTAAGCGTCCATATTTTGTCCTTCGTAATCGGCCCAAAGCTCCGGGTGCTCAAAGAGTCGAATCCGCGCCAGCGGCAGGTGCGGAGCCAACCGCTGCCAGATCACACGCGCGATGTTCTCCGTTGTCGGCAGCGTCGCCTCAAACTCTGGCCAAGCGGTATTCAACTGCGAAAAGTCTAGGTGTTCCGTAACCTCCCGCTTGATCACCTGCTTGACATCTGACAGGTTGAGCACCATGCCATATTGGTCTAGCTCACCCACCATTGAGACATACAGCACGTAGTTGTGACCGTGACCAGGACGCCGGGCACAAAGACCAAATTGTGCAACATTTTCGTTCGAACTCAACTCTGGCAACCAGTAATAATGGCTTGCTGAAAATTGAGCTCGCCGATGAATAATACATTTCATGGCGCTAGTTTACGGGACGTTAAGCTTTCTTCTAGGATAGACGCTCTCAGCAAGAATTTAAATTTAATAGTATCCATAGATACTAATCTATAGTTGAGCTACTAGGGCTAACCATAGGGCTCCAGACACAAGCCGCGCAGGCGACTGAGCGCTGCTGCTAGCTCAAATCGACGAAATTCCGCTAGATCACCGTCTGGGGTTTGAAACAGCAAGTCTAGTCCACGGCAATCGAGCTGCGCCATGAGCTGGGATAGGCGTACCGCCAGGGGCTGGAACTCTCCATCTGGCAGATCGGAGGGCGGCATATCCAATAGACGCAGCACAGCGCAGCCCACGGCCCGTGTCTGAGCCGCGTCAACCAGCTGCAGGGCGCTCAAGTCCACTACGGCAGAATCCAAGTTGAGCTGGGTAATATCTCGCACTCGGATTCTGCCACGTCGCTGTCTTTTTGGGGGAATCAGTCGGCGAGGGGATAGATCGCCAAATTTGCCGTCCACATCCCGGAGGTGAGGAGTGCCATACTGTTGAGCGATCGCTTTTGCCTGCTGGGTTAAATCCTGGGGTTCAAACGCCGTCATGCCAATGACCACCGTTGCCGCATCGAAATACTCCCCGCTTCCCCCCATCACCATTATGGTCGAGACACCATAATCGCGATACAGGGCCTCTACTCGATCCACAAACGGCGTAATCGGCTCATTAGCTTTAGGAATCAGCATCTGCATACGGCGATCGCGAATCATAAAATTTGTGGCACAGGTGTCTTCGTCTAGGAGAAGCGCTGTCG
>JBARYO010000137.1:0-1605 GCA_049647905.1 Elainellaceae cyanobacterium
GCCCTCAACCGCATGCAGGCCGCTAAAGGTGCTGTGCTGCGGCTGCTCACCGAGGCCTACCAAAACCGCGACCAGGTGGCCCTGATTCCCTTTCGGGGCAAGCAGGCCGACGTGCTGCTGCCTCCCACCCGCTCAATCTCCGCCGCTAGCCGTAGGCTGGAGCGCATGGCCTGCGGTGGCGGGTCTCCCTTGGCCCATGGTCTCACTCAGGCGGTGAGGGTCGGGGTGAACGCGCAGAAGTCTGGGGACATCGGGCAGGTGCTGATTGTGGCGATCACCGATGGGCGAGGCAACGTGCCGCTGGCGCTCTCTTTGGGGGAGCTTACACCCGACGACGAAAAGCCCGACATCAAAGCCGAACTGCTGGATATTGCCGGCAAGATTCGGGGGACGGGGTTCCAGTTTTTGATCGTCGATACGGAGCGTAAATTTGTCTCCACTGGGTTTGCCAAAGAGCTGGCCCACCAGGCGGGCGGGAAGTACTATCATCTGCCTAAGGCCACCGACCAGGCGATCGCCGCTATGACTCAGGGTGCCATTAGGGATGCCCTCTCGCCTTCGTGACCACTCCCGTGATCGGAACCCTGCTCAACGCCGGTGTAGTTACGTCTTTATTGCAATTAGAGGAAACCAGATGGCTCAGTTCGCAATTCGGCTATACGCGACGGGAGATCTAGCGGAAGAACTCACCCAGTACCAAGGCGAGCTGTTCCAGACCTTGGGGCGGCCCGTTGACCTCCCCTACTGCCCGCTCGTAGACAATTTTGGAGAGGAGGGGCTCTCTACCGATGACTGTATCGCGCAACTCGATACAGCTATTATGGGAGCCCCTAAACAAAACGACACTGTCGTCGAAGTCATTGAGCCCCACTACTCAGTTCACCAACATCAGCTAGAGCTATCCTCTGCTTGGGTCCATGCGGTGATTACCGCGCTTGCAGGCCAGCTGCAGCGCGCTCAAGTACAGATCTGCCCGAAAGAGGCTCTTTACCTCCTGCTAGCTTTGCCGGAAGACGAGTCCCAGCATAAAACGCTACAGCCCCTGGCTGAGGCGGTTAACTGGACCGCAAAGGCGGGATGGGATATGCAGCTCTATCAGGGCAATGGCGATGACTGGATGATGGAAGGAAGCTGGCCGATTCAGCAGCCTTAGGGCGATCGCCGCCGCGAAGACGGGAAGCCTTTACCGGGCGTTGCTTCATCGCTCAGACCGCCGCCACAAGCCGCTCTCTCCCGTCCGTCCTGCAGAATTCGCCGCGCTAAGCGTCCTCCTCGTCGTATCCGTCAATCAAGTCATCATCAGGAGTACCGCTAATCTCATCTTTAAACCCCTTCAGGGTTTTGCCGAATGCCCCCCCAATCTCTGGAATCTTTTTAGGACCAAAGATGAGCAAAGCCACAACCAAGACTACGGCCACTTCGGGCCAACCTAAACCTAACATCGCTTTACTCCGTGCCTACGTCATCAACAGAGGGTATGATTACCGCCGAATCTCGAACGTTTCCGCGCCCTCTAAGTCTTGGTACTCCACCGCTACCTCGTCGACCGCAGCAGTCGGAGGGCCTTGATGGCACCAGCGAACTATCGCTTCTACTGCCTCTAGA
>JBARYO010000138.1:0-3329 GCA_049647905.1 Elainellaceae cyanobacterium
TTCCACTCCTGCCAGTCGGACCCCGATGTGGATAGGCCATAGGCAATATATTGGGCATCTTCACTGATGGCAAGCCCCGACAAGGCCACGGTGCCATCATCTGACAGGGTATTGGGATTCAGTAAGACCTTGGGCTCAGCGTTGAGAGACGGCAGCACATAGAGCACGTCCTGATTCTGGAGCCCATCGTTCTTGAAGAAGAAAAGGCGATCGCCCCGGCGAAACGGCGTCCGAAACTTCTCGTAGTTCCACAGCTCAGTGAGCCGCTCTCGAATCTGCTGCCGCTGGGGAATTTGCTTGAGGTAGTCAAAGGTGAGGCTGTTTTGGGCCTCAATCCAGGTGCGGCTCTCCGGCGAATCGGGGTCTTCAAGCCAGCGATAGGGATCAGCAACGGCGGTACCGTGGTAGTTGTCCGTTTGCTCGACTGTCTTGGATTGGGGGTAGGTGAGTTTGAGGTTAGCCATGGACCCGGCGACGCGACGCTTTTAGTTTAGCGCTGCTCATAGGAATAGATGTCTCCAGGCTGAGTAAACAAAGATGCAGAGGTCTCGCTCAGCAGGTTGCGATCGCTGGCACCCATCTCCCAATCTAGGGCTGTAGCGTTCTGCTGAATCTGCTCCCGCACCAGCGTCAGTCCGGCAGTGACTCCCCCAACACCGGGCTGACCAGCGACCCAGTTCAGCGCCACCTGAGCAATAGACTTGTCATGCCGCTGCGCCACCTCTGCCAAGGGTTGTAATAGGGTCTGCACATCGGTCCAGCTCCCATGGGCCTTAATCATGTTGTTGTAGTGAAACGAACGGGCATGGTCTGGCTCTGGTTTGGGCTGCGCTATGCCACGGAATCGATCAGACAAAAAGCCCCCGGCTAAGGGACCATAGGCCAGCAGCGCAATATCATGACTGAGGCAAAACTCCTGCATCCCATTTTCTACGCGACGGTCGATGAGGTTGTACTGCACCTGATGAAAGGTGATGGGGGCATGGGCGATCGCCTGCTTCAGCAGGGGCAAACTGAAGTTGGTTACCCCGAATTGGGCAATTTTTCCCTCAGCGACAAGCGCTGCAAAGGTCTCTAGGGTACTGGAAAGGTCCAACTGGGGATTGTGCCAGTGCAGCTGCAGACCGTCTAGCTTGTCGCGCTTGAGATGACGCAGTGCGATCTCCACTTTGTGGCGAATCTGCCGGTCTGTGGGTATCTCTTCAAAAAAAGCTGCTTTCGTCAGCACCTGACTGGTTCGTCCTTTGAGCGATCGCCCGAGCACCTGCTCACTACGACCGTAGATATCTGCCGTATCGAAAGTGCTCACCCCCATCGCCATATAGATATCGATAGCGCGGGCAATACTTTCCTCTGAATGAGCCTTCCAGCTGCGGTCATCCAGCTGCCAACAGCCCACAACAAGGGGGTTCTCCGACATAATATGAAACGACATAGCGCGTAATGCTCGATCTATAAAAAGTAGTTATAAAAGCGCGGTGTGCTGAAATCAGAAACGAGCCGTTCCACAGACGACAGTCGGCTCTTCATTATGGTCTTGCTCTGTCGGCTTGGCAACATCCCAAGACCTTTCCTTACCCTGCTACAGTAGGCTCCAGAGATTTTTTGCGGGAAACACCATGCCAGAGGGTCCAGAAATTAGGCAAGCTGCCGATAGGATTGCGGCTGCCATTGAGCAGCAAGAGTTGACGGCTGTATTTTTTGCGTTTGACTCTCTCAAACCCTACGAGTCAACGCTGGCAAAACAGATGGTGACTAGAGTAGAGCCCCGTGGCAAGGCCATGCTCATCCGCTTTGACAACGGCCTCAATATCTACAGCCACAACCAGCTTTACGGCAAGTGGATGGTGCGCAACGCCCATAGCTACCCTGATACCAAGCGTCAACTGCGGCTGGCAATCCACACGCCCCGCAAATCAGCCCTGCTCTACAGCGCATCTGATATCGACGTGCTGCCCAACGAGGATTTGGGGCTGCACCCGTTTCTCAGCCGTATTGGCCCAGATGTGCTCGATCCGGCTATGACTCCGAACGCTGTGGCCCAAAGGCTCGGAGAGACCGCATTCCATCGCCGTCAGCTGGCCACGCTGCTGCTGGACCAGCATTTTTTGGCTGGCTTGGGGAACTACCTACGCAGCGAAATTCTGTTTGACGCCGGGGTTTATCCGACCCACCGACCTGCCGACTGCCCCCCTGAGGCAATTCGACGTTTGGGGGAAAGCGCGATCGCCCTTTCTCGCCGCTCCTACGACACCGGCGGCATCACCAACGACCTAGACTTAGCTATGGCCCTAAAAGCGGAAGGACTGCCCCGTCGCGCCTACCGCCACTATGTCTTTGGCCGCGACGGAAAGCCATGCTACCGCTGCAGCACCGCTATCATTAAAGAGACCTTTGGTGGCCGCCGCTGCTACTATTGCCCAGTCTGCCAGCCGACAGCCCCTAGCCCATAACCGGCTAGCCCAGCCCCTACCGCACCAACTCGCCAGATCTCCCGTAATCCAGTCCCATGACCCAAACCCGCAGCTACTTCCGCCCCAACGTTGACGCCATGACGGGGTATGTGCCCGGCGAGCAGCCCAAGCCCGGAACATCGATTCTCAAACTCAACACCAACGAGAACCCCTATCCTCCCTCTCCAGAGGCGATCGCCGTCCTGCACAACTTTGACCCAGAGCGGCTGCGGCGCTACCCCCACCCCTACGCTGACGAAGTCCGACAGGCCATCAGCGCTGTATTTGAGGTGCCCAAGGACTGGATCATGGTGGGCAACGGCAGCGATGAAATCCTCAATGTAATCATCCGCGCCTGCGCTGAGGGCGATCGCACGGTGGTGTACCCCACCCCCACCTATGTGCTCTATAAAACCCTGGCAGAAACCCAGCCTGCCGAGGTGGTGGAGGTGCCTTATCTGCCAGGCTACCAACTGCCTATAGACGCACTGGCCGAGGCCAACGGGGCCATCACCTTCATTGCCTCCCCCAACAGCCCTTCCGGCCATGTCGTTCCCCTAGATGACCTGCGTCAGCTGGCCTCCCGGTTGACCGGCATTCTGATGGTGGATGAAGCCTATGTTGACTTTGCGGAAGGGTCGGCACTGCCTCTGGTCCATGAATTTGAAAACGTCATCGTCAGCCGGACGTTGTCTAAGGGCTATTCGTTGGCGGGGCTGCGGCTAGGCTTTGGCATTGCGCAACCCGCGCTGCTGAGTGGCCTATTTAAGGTAAAAGACAGCTACAACATTGATGCGATCGCCTGTGCCATGGGGGCCGCAGCCATGCGAGACCAGGATTACAAGACCGCCTGCGCCGAAAAAGTGAAACAGTCGC
>JBARYO010000139.1:0-2906 GCA_049647905.1 Elainellaceae cyanobacterium
ATTTTCAAAATGGAGACGCAGGAACCCTGTACGATCGCGTGACGCAGCGGCTGTTTACGCTACCAGGAGAAACGCTGGTGTACCCGGCCCACGACTACAGGGGCCAAACGGTTTCGACCATTGGTGAAGAGAAGCAGTTTAACCCTCGCCTTGCTGGGCGATCGCGAGAGGACTTTATTACCCTGATGCGCAACTTGGATCTGCCTAATCCGGCAAAGATGATGGAAGCGGTACCGGCCAATGAGCACTGCGGACAGGCTGCCTCGATCTAAGCCATTTCCAGAGGCTCAATAATTCCCAGAGGCTACGCCGCCTTCTTATCGCAGTCCGCCACCCGCTTCAGATGCAGGGCCAATCCCGCCGTCAGCAGCGTCAGCACCCCCGCCACCCAAAACGGCGTTCCGTAGCTCACGCTCACCAGCAGCCCCGCCGTTGCCGGGCCGATGGCATTGGAAATACTCAGGTACGAGGCATTGATGCCCATCACTTCCCCCTGCTCCCGCTCACCGCTGTTGGTGCTCAAAATCGAGCTGATGAGGGGCATGGGGAAGGCATTGGCCACCCCCAACAGGGCAATGAGCACCACAAATGCGGTGATGTTGGGAAGCGCGGGCATCAGCAAAAACAATATGCCCCGCCCTGCGATCGCCACAAACATGATGTCTGCGAGGTTGAACCGCTTTGTTACGGACTCCACGGCAAAAATCTGGGTCAGCACGCCGATGACGCCAATGAGGGTAAACAAAATGGCCAGCGTTTGGGCATCTTGCCCCAGCACGTTGAGGAAAAAGGGCTGAAAGGCAAAGGTGAAAATTGTGAAGGTGAAGCCGCTCAAGAAGGTGAGCAGAAATATTTGGCCTAGGCAGGGGCGGCGAATGGAGCTGATGATCTTGCCAATGCCAAACATTTCCCAGCCTAGCTTGAGGGAGTCGGCGCAGTCGTCTTGGTGCAGCGTCTCCTTCAGCAGCACCAGGGTCAACCCAGTGGCGATCGCCGCCATTACCGCACCGGCAAAAAAGCTCATCCCCAAAGGCGAAACACCCGGTAATGTGGGTAGGCTCTGGGCAAAGTAGCTGATGGCGGGGCCGGTGACAAACCCCATGCGAAAGGCAGCATCAAACAGGCCAAAAGCCTTGGGGCGATCGGCAGGGGAAGTGGTATCGCTGATGACCGCACGGGCGATGGAGTTGTTGCCGCCAGTGATGCCGTCCAGGATGCGGGCTCCAAACAGCAGCCAAGCCACCGTGGCCCAGCTGGCAATTAGGTTGGCTGCTACGGTGCCAATGAGGCTAATCACTAGCAGAGGCTTGCGACCCATGACGTCAGACAGCCGACCCAGTATGGGGGTAGCCACAAATTGGGAAATCGCGTATGCCGTTGTGAGCAAGCTCGCCTGAAAGTCGCTTAATCCGAATTCTTTGGCGTAGGGGTACAGAATCGGAATAATGATCGTGAAGCTGACCGAGTTGATGAAGGCAACCAGCGCCACGATCCAAAACTGCACCGGCAAATCAAACTTGGCCCGCAGGTCTTGAAAGAGGGACATAGAGGCGTATCCATAAAAAAGGACATGGCCGAAGCGATGCCCTTGCTGTTATATCACGATGGCCAAGACCAGCGTGCTAGGCGGTCAGTCTACTTCTACCTACGTAAAGCGGTATGGCTTGCCTGCAGGATGGGCAAACAACACACTTGGGAGCGTTTGGGCTCGGGCTAAGCCACGCTGCTGCAAAAATTGCCCATAGTCGGAGTGAGACGTCGATGGAAACCTCATAGAGTAGCCATTCCACCCATAAAAAACGGGGGCATGTAATATCACATCCCCCCGGTTATCAAATTCTAAATGGTCAATGCTCTGTTTCAACGAATTGAAGTTGGAGAGACTATGCGGTTACAGATGCGCCATCACGCTGACCAGACGGAGAAAGGGCTTGACCCTCAATGAAGGAACGCAGCATCCAAGCCATTTCTTCGTGCTGCTCCATCAAACCCGTCAAAAAGTCAGCAGTACCTTCGTCACCGTATTTCTCTCCGCAAGCGTCGACATGCTCACGCAGGTTACGGATAATCTGCTCGTGGTTGTCGGCCAAGCGCGACACCATCTCAGTGGCATTGGGCAGGTCGCCGGTATGCTCTTTAAGCGTTGCATGCTTCAGGAATCCTTCAGCTGTCCCGACAGGGTAGCCGCCCAACATGCGAACGCGCTCAGCCGTGGCGTCAATGTTGAGGGTGATGGCTTCGTAATGCTCTTGCCATAGTTCGTGCAGACTACGGAACTGAGGACCGATAACGTCCCAGTGGTACTTTTTAGTTTTGATGACCAGCAGATACTGATCCGACAGGTCTTTGTTTAGCAGTTCGCAGACGCCTTGGCGCTGCTCGTCTGTTAGGCCGATATTGATGGATTGCATAGATGTGTTGTTGGTTTTGAAATAATGGTAGTTTCATTAAATCAAACTTTTGTTAAGGTACACATCGACTTGCCGGAAGAACTGTGATATCTGCAGCTATACCTTCTGGTATAGCTGCCTCCGGGCCAGTCGGGATAAATCGCGATCGCTAGGACCACTGCTGTCCCGAAGCCGTGACTATATCAAAGTCCAAACATTTGCCGCTGGTCCCATAGCAAAAGCACCCCACTAATTCCCACAAACCCAATCACCAATCGCCGAAACTGAAGGTCACTGATCCGCTCCAGCATCTGCTGTCCCAGAAGGTTTCCGGGAAATGCTGACACGCCCACCAACACGCCCAGCCCCAAAGTCGGTAGGGTCAAAATGCCTAGATAGCTATAGGCCAGCACCTTAATCAGATGGACCGCCGCGCGGTTGGTTGCCTGGGTAGCCAGCAGTTCTTCCTTAGTGAGTCCGTAGTTGAGGTAGAACGGGGCGAGAATAGGCCCCATA
>JBARYO010000140.1:0-2008 GCA_049647905.1 Elainellaceae cyanobacterium
GCTAGAGATGTTGGCTGAGTGAAAAGGATTAAGATAGACCCAATATAGGCGTTAGCATTGTTGCGCCCACCAGGAGGGACAATGACCGTCAGCATTCCCATTCAGCGGATTCAAGTGCCTCCAGGACAGCGCGTTTTGCTGCAAGACGTGGACTGGCCAGAATTTGACGCGATTCTTGAATCGCTGGGCAGTCACAGAGCCTCACGAATCGCCTATATCGACGGCATCCTTGAAATTATGACCCCGCTGCCCGAGCACGAGTATTTCAAGAAAACCATCAGCGATGCGATTAAGGACATTGCTGAGACCTTGGCGCTAGATTACGAGAGCTATGGCTCGACGACCTGGCGGCTGCGGGCCAGGCAGGCTGGGCTGGAGGCTGACAATTGCTTTTACTTCCAAAATGAGGCTCGGGTGCGGGGCCGGTTAGACCTCGATCTCTTGCAAGATCCCCCGCCCGATCTGGCGTTGGAAATTGATCTAACCAGTAAGTCGCTCGATCGCTTTGCGATCTATGCGCGCTTAGGCGTCCCTGAGATTTGGTGCTACGACAAGGGGTGCTTAACGATCTATTGCCTGCAGGATGAGGGCTATGCTGAGAGGTCTAATAGCCGCGTGCTTCCTCAGCTGGACGTTCGGGCGCTGCCGGGGGTGATTGAGGCACATCGCTCAGCAGGGCGTTTGGCGCTGCGGCGGGCGATTCGTGCCTGGGTAACGGACCAGGTGTAGGGCGCGGCATTGCCACGCCCGTCTGGCTCGGCGTTACGGCTGCGGCGGTGTGGGCATCACCCGCTTAGACAAAACGCGCATCACGTCGTTGGGGTGCTGTCCTCGCATTACCTCAGCGGTGTTGAGCATCTTCATCGGGTGGGACCAGTCATTGGCTTCTGCGTAGCCGAGCCGGTGCAGCTCATGGCGGCAGTTGTTGACGGCGTAGAGGGGGCCGATGATGATGTGCAGCAGGGTATCTGGGTTGCCTGAACCGTCGGGACCGACAAGTTGGTAAGCGGCATCGGTCCGATCGCGATCGGCTTCATAAGGTCATGGGTTGTAGCTCCTTGGATTTTGCTAGTTGACGTGGGTTAGCGGCGTCCAAACCACAAGCCACTCCGCTAGCTGCTGCCCAGGTTTGAGCATGGCATGGGGTGGTTACCAAGGAGGCGTACGTCGCCGTACACTGAGCGGTAGCCGTCCGTTCTGCCTGTTTCAGATCGCGAGGGTTAGCGTCTCGGTTGTGGTGATGACACAGTCGAGGCGCGCTTGCGTTTAGACGCCGAAATGAGATTACAGCATTTGCGGGGCGATCGCAACCGTGGTGGGAAAATAAGATTAAGTTATACTTACTCCCAAAGGAATGGGTTGATATCAAGACGAGTTTAAGCTTCTTTTTCATTGAGGCGAAAATCCCAAGCTATGGCAGGTTCACGAATTACAAACGCCGAAACCTTTCCACTTGAAGACCTTGTTGATGAAGTTCTCTCTGGACATATTCGGATTCCTGACTTCCAAAGGTCATTTCGCTGGCAATGGGAAGATGTAAAGCGCTTAATCGATAGCATTGTCCGAGGGTATCCAATTGGAAGTTTGCTTTTTTGGGCGCGCCCTGCAGAGGAAGAAATTTTGACAATAGGGGCATTAGAAATTAGTGCCCCTCGTAAAGATGAAGCACGGTGGGTTGTGGATGGTCAACAAAGACTGACAAGCCTTGCCAATGCGCTCAATGATGCCGGTTCCGGTGATCCGCGCTTTGCGATCGCCTATGACCTTTCGCGTCAAGAATTTGTAAAGCCAGTCAGAGAGCAATCTCACGTTATTAGTCTTCCAACTATCTTTAATTTGCAAAGGCTACTGAAGTGGTTTAGCGAGCATCCTGAGTCTTCTGAATACTTTGAAGAGGCGACAAGAGTTGCCAAAGCAATCCGTGAATATTCAATACCTGCTTACATCGTCAAGCAGGATAGCGAAGACGTTCTCAGAGATATCTTCGATCGGATGAATAACTATGGGA
>JBARYO010000141.1:0-3087 GCA_049647905.1 Elainellaceae cyanobacterium
GAGCTTATCGCTCCATTGGAGCGACGTCCTCCCTGATTTACTGGAGTCATTGGAGCAAGATCAAGCCCGCATGCCTGACGTCTACGAGGCCAATGCGGTCAAGTTTCGCCAAGAGCCCTACCGGCTCAAGTTCTCCTATATCAAACGGCGGCTAGAGAACACGCGCGATCGCAACCATCAGCTTCAGAACAGCGACTTTTCACAAACCGATTTACCGGAGAAGAGCCCGACGCTCATTTATACCGATGGGGCAGAGTTCCTCTTAGATCTGCAGCTCATCCACCATAGTCTCAAGGAAACGGGTCTAGCCTGCGAAGCCCTAGATCAGCTCATTTGTCAGGCTGAAATCTACGGCTTTAACTTGGCCCGCTTAGATGTGCGGCAAGATAGCTCTCGCCACTCGGACACTATTAACGAAATTGCTGAGTACATGGGGGTTTTGCCGCGTCCCTACAATGACCTGTCCGAAGAGGAGCGGGTCAAATGGCTGGTATCCGAGCTGAAAACGCGGCGGCCGCTGATTCCGGGGGAAATGCCCTTCTCCGAGATGGCGCAAGAAACGGTAATTACGATGCGTATGCTGCGCAAGCTGCACCAAGAGTTTGGTCCCCAGATCTGCAACACCTATGTCATCAGCATGTGCAACGACGTGAGCGACATGCTGGAAGTGATGCTGCTGGCTAAAGAAGCTGGATTATACGACCCAGCCACAGGGAGCGGCAGCATTCAAGTTGTGCCGTTGTTTGAGACGGTCGAAGACCTTCGACGTGCCCCTGCGGTGATGCAGGAGCTGTTGGATCTGCCCCTCTATCGCACTTTCTTGGCGGGAGGAGAGCAGGGACCAAGTCCCTCATCACCGCAGGTTGACCTGCAAGAAGTGATGTTGGGCTACTCCGATAGCAATAAGGACTCCGGCTTCCTGAGCAGCAACTGGGAAATTCACAAGGCTCAGCGTGCCCTGCAGGATACCGTCTCACCCTACGGCGTCTCCCTCCGAATCTTCCATGGCCGGGGTGGCTCGGTGGGCCGAGGCGGCGGGCCTGCCTACGAGGCCATTCTGGCCCAGCCGGGCCGCAGCATCAATGGCCGTATCAAAATCACAGAGCAGGGGGAGGTGCTGGCCTCTAAGTACAATCTGCCGGAATTAGCCCTCCATAATCTAGAGACTGTGGCTGCTGCGGTGCTGCAGGCCAGCCTGCTCAACACCGGGTTTGACGGCATTGAGCCCTGGAACAACATTATGGAAGAGCTCGCGATGCGATCGCGGGCTCACTACCGGGCTCTAATTTATGAAGAGCCTGACTTCATTGACTTCTTCCATCAGGTGACGCCCATCGAAGAAATCAGTCAGCTACAGATCAGCTCCCGCCCAGCGCGGCGCGGCGGCAAGAAGAAGGGGCTGTCAGGGCTGCGGGCCATCCCCTGGGTGTTTAGCTGGACGCAAACGCGAGTGTTGTTGCCATCCTGGTATGGGGTGGGCACGGCCCTAAACGAGTTTTTGCAGGAGGATGCCAAAGAGAACCTCAAGCTAATGCGCTACTTCTACTACAAGTGGTCTTTCTTCCGCATGGTGATTTCTAAGGTGGAAATGACCCTGGCAAAAGCCGACATGCAGATTGCCCACCACTATGTTGAAGAGCTGAGCAGCCCTGCAGACCGCGATCGCTTTGAACGGCTGTACAAGCAGATTGCCGACGAGTTCTATTTGACGCGGGATCTGGTACTAAAGATTACAGGGCATGAGCGACTACTAGATGGCGACCCTGAGCTACAGCGGTCTGTGCAGTTGCGCAATAGCACCATTATCCCTCTAGGGTTCTTACAGGTGTCGCTGTTGAAGCGGCTACGGCAGCATCAGGCCAGTGCCTCCACCGGCATGATCCGCTCGCGCTACAGCCGGGCAGAGCTGCTGCGGGGAGCGCTACTGACGCTCAACGGCATTGCGGCGGGGATGCGCAACACGGGCTGACACACCATGGAACGGGCAAATACGATACCCTATCTAAACAGACCAGGGCATGGCACCGCCATGTCCCCAACCCCCATATTTCCATGAACGCCTCGGCTGACTTTCTTGCCCAGCTCAACCCAGCCCAGCGCCAAGCCGTTGAGCACTACTGTGGTCCCCTCCTTGTTGTGGCAGGAGCCGGTTCGGGCAAGACCAGAGCCTTGACCTATCGGATAGCCAACTTGATCTTGACCCACCGGGTCGACCCAGGAAACATTCTGGCGGTGACCTTTACCAACAAGGCTGCTCGGGAGATGAAGGAGCGCATTGAAGCGCTGTTTACTGAGCAAAGCGCCCAAGCAAAGTATGGCAAACCTCTAGAGGCCCTCTCTGCTGCTGAGCGGACTAAGCTGCGATCGCAGGTGTATCGCGACACGACGAAGGAGCTGTGGATTGGCACCTTCCACGCCCTCTGCGTCCGTATTCTCCGCTTTGACATTGAGAAGTATAGGGACCCTCAAGGTCATCAATGGACCCGCAACTTCTCCATTTTTGACGAGTCTGATGCCCAGTCTGTGGTGAAGCAAATCGTCACTCGGCAGATGAACCTTGATGACAAAAAATTTGACCCGCGTTCGGTGCGCTATGCCATCAGCAACGCTAAGAATCAGGGTTGGTCGCCCAATGATCTAGAGCGGGAGCAGCCTAACTATCGCGGGCGAGTGGTCGCAGATGTATATCGGGCATACCAAGCTGCTTTGGCTCAGAACAATGCCCTAGACTTCGATGATTTGATCCGCGTGCCTGTACAGCTCTTCGAACAGAATGAACAGGTGTTGGGCTATTGGCACAACCGCTTTCGTCACATCCTCGTGGATGAGTATCAGGACACCAACCGCACCCAGTACGACTTCATTCGCTTACTGGTCACCAATGGCGCAGACTCTAGCAGTATTGAGGACTGGCAGTATCGATCGATTTTTGTGGTAGGCGATGCCGACCAGTCAATCTACTCCTTCCGGGCAGCAGACTTCACGATTTTGATGGAGTTTCAGCAGGACTTTGGCGATCGCCTCTCCGATGATGACACCCGCACCATGGTGAAGCTTGAGGAGAACTATCGCTCTACGGAAAATATC
>JBARYO010000142.1:0-2157 GCA_049647905.1 Elainellaceae cyanobacterium
CTTCACGTTAGGGTAGCTCCCGTCGGGCCTCTGCACCTTCCGATGCGCCGTGCCAGTCCCGTAGGGCCAGCGTGCTGTCATCGGCTTGGCTCAGGATTGCCATACCTAATCGCGTCAACCAAGTGGCGATCGCGATCGAGCAGGGTTAGGTTTCCCTGAGTTTGAGAGCTTCCACTTGACAGATTTCTCCACCAAGGCTCAGTTTCCTAAGTCCGTAGCGTCTACCATTCCGCCATGCCCCCCTATGACCACAGCCCAAAGGCTATGCTAGGTCAGCACCATGCTGTGTTGCAGCTGAGCTGTACTCAACATTGCACCATGGGTTTGACCCTCGGCGCAACCCATAGTCTAATCAATCGGTCGATTTAGCGCTAGCGTCAAATCACTAAGCCTCCGGCCCAATGTCCATAGCCCTAGTCTCCTTGGATTCAGCACCATCTGCCGTTTGACCTAGGGAAACTTTTGCGGCTTGCCAAAACTGCTCTAGCTCATCAATCGAGAAGCTCGATAGCGATCGCCCCGCTGCGGCTTCCACCTGCGCGAAACGGCGCACGAACCGCTGGTTAGTCCCTTGCAGCGCCTGGGACGGGTCGAGGCCGTACCAGCGGGCTAGATTCACCACGGTGAATAGCAGATCGCCAATTTCTTCCTGCTGCCGCGCGGGGGACTCCTGCTTAATGGCCTGCTCAAATTCCCCTAGCTCTTCGTGAAATTTCTCCCACACGCCATCAACGCTTTCCCACTCAAACCCCACAGCTGCCGCCTTTTTAGAAATCTTGAGGCTGGCCAGCAGCGGTGGCAGCGATCGCCCATACTTTTCTAGCCGGGGGGAGAGGCGATCGCGGGCATTATCGGCGTCGTTGTCGTGCTCAGCTGACTTGTCTCGGGCTTCCTGGGCCTTAATCGCCTCCCAGGTCTGCCGCACCTGCGCCATGTCTTCCGCCACGGCATCGCCGAACACATGGGGATGTCGCCGGATGAGCTTCGCCGTAATGGCCTCAGCCACCTGCTGGAGGGAAAATTGCTTGGCTTCACGGGCAATCTGCGCCTGAAGCACCACCTGCAGCAGCAAGTCCCCCAGCTCATCGGTAATTTCAGCCGTGCCGCCATGCTGCAGGGCATCAGCGACCTCGTAGGCTTCTTCAATCACATAGGGAATGAGGCTTTGGGGCGTTTGAGCCAAATCCCAAGGGCAGCCGCCCTCGGGCGATCGCAGCTGGGCAACGACGTCAATAAGATTTTGGAGGGCCTTTAGAGTTGGAGCTTGAGGAGCATCTGTAGGTGTGGTCATAGGGCTGAATAGGCTATCGTGACACGCCGCTATCATGGCATGACATCGGCTGCTACCGCTGCTTCTTGCGGCGCGATCGCTGAGAGGAGTTGCGGGGCGCTGTACGTTTGGGCGAGCGTTTCTTTTTCGGTGACTTGAAGGGTATCAAAAGCGATCGCCACCCGTCATGGGGGTAACGCTTGCGCACCTGCTTATAGCTAGAGAGGCTCCAGTCCGATGTGTAATGGCCCAGCGCACCCACTTCTAACCCCACCACCGCTGCCGTCAGGATATGGCCATAGCGGGTCAATCCATCGGCTAGTAGCTGCCTGAGCTGTCCCCAGGTCCAGCTCAAGCCCAAAACCTCGTTTGTGATGGCCAAGCCCGCAGCGGTGGTTAGACCCATGACCACTAGCAGGTAGATGACCCGGAGCGTGGTGCCAATGACGGGGCCGTGGGAAAGGGGCGATCGGTGGGAGATGCTGTTGCGGTAGGGCACCCATATCCAACGAAACCAGCCCCAGCGGTTGTGGTGGATGGAGCGGGTGTCAAGATCAGGGCCGAGCATCAGGCCACCAAAGAGAAAGCCGCCGATAAGCGCTAGGGTGAGGGTGCTGCTGCGGGTGAGCCACAGGCTGATGCCCACCACAATTGGCAAGCTCCATAGGGTGATGCGATCGTGGGTGCGGCCAGAGGGCATTGGTGCGCTGCGTAAAAAATCTGCCAATCGTGGTGCGATCGGGGCATGAGTTCTGTTACTATAAAATACCTTGCTCAGGCGCAGTTTCGGCTGGCAGGTTGTGAATGATGGGGGCGGTTAGCTCAGTTGGTAGAGCGCCTGCCTTACAAGCAGGATGTCACTGGTTCGAGTCCAGTATCGCCCATAC
>JBARYO010000143.1:0-3764 GCA_049647905.1 Elainellaceae cyanobacterium
AAAGCGAATGGCCTTGGATGGCATAACTCTCCCATGCTGATCAAGAAGTGCTGCTACATCGTTTTAGACCCTTACTTTTTGGATGTTTGCAACAGTTGATACAAAATTCGAACGCTACGATTCAAAATTCGGATTGTCTTAATGCTGGTACTGCATTTCCTTTGAACCCAGTAAGCTTTATGTGGAAATCGCATTTCTCTGATGCAAAAGTGACAGAGAAAAAGTCGAAACTGTATTTTATCTAACAAAACTCAGCAGAATCTCTGTCTATGTTCAAGTGCAAGGTACATCCTCAGCTAGAGGTAATACTGGCGCTATTGGATGTTCTCTCAACGGTCTTGATCATCACTATTGTGAGAAAGACCGCTCGGAATCGGGTACCTCAGCCGAGCATTGTTTGTAGCGGGGTTAACGTTTGTGATTGGGCTGTTCACTTAAGGTCTGTCATAGGGCCGCTGAGTAGGATTAGCTTGTTTTAGTCGACTTGAGCGGTATGGCTTTTGAAGCATCTTTTCAGAGATTACGCGCTTTTCAATGTACAAAATGCTGCATTGACGCCATGTGCCCGGTCAAAGTCATCTCATTTTTTCTAGCGTCGTCCCTATAGATTTACAAAGACAGAAAATGGTTTCAAATACAGAGAGTGCTAATTCAGATTCTGCGCTAGATGTTGAGCTTTTAGAGCAGAGCTTTGAGAAGGCGAAGCCCCAAGCGAACGAATTTGCTAGCAGCTTTTACGAGAATTTGTTTACGGATTACCCTGCGGCTAAGCCCCTGTTCGCTCAGACCGATGTCAAAGAGCAAAGCAAAAAGCTCTTAGCGTCCTTGGTCTTCGTCGTAGAGAATCTGCGCAATCCGGGGGAGTTGACCGGGGCGCTAAAAGGTCTGGGTGCCCGTCACGTCAAATACGGTGCGCTTCCGGCTCACTATCCCCTAGTCGGCAACACGTTGCTGAAAACCTTTGAACAGTACCTGGGTGACGATTGGACCCCTGAAACAAAGCAGGCTTGGACTAAGGCCTACGGTGTGATCACTGAGGTGATGCTAGAGGGTGCGGACTACAGCGAGGCCGAGGTTCAGCTAGAGCCGCCAGCTGCTGAAGTGGATGAGGCGACGGGCCTGAAGGTAGCGCTTTTGGAGCAGAGCTTCGAGAAGGTGAAGCCCCAAGCGAGCGAGTTTGCTGGCAGCTTTTACGAAAATTTGTTTACGGATTACCCTGCGGCTAAGCCCCTGTTCGCTCAAACCAATGTCAAAGAGCAAAGCAAGAAGTTGCTAGCTTCCCTTGTCTTCGTCGTGGAGAATCTGCGCAATCCGGGGGAGTTGACCGGGGCGCTGAAAGGCTTGGGTGCCCGTCACGTCAAGTACGGCGCGCTTCCCGAGCACTATCCTCTTGTGGGCAATACCCTACTCAAGACCTTTGGTCAGTACCTCAAGTCCGACTGGACCCCAGAGGTGGAGGCGGCCTGGGTCGATGCTTACGGGGTCATTACCGAGGTGATGCTAGAGGGGGCTGACTATACCCCGGAGGCGGTCAGCCTAGAGTCATCTGATGGCGGTGCTGCCGCTGGTACAGCCGTCGATACGTCAACAGATGGACTGAATCCAGGCCCGATGCTAGGCGGCTTGATCGGCGGTGGCGTGGTCATTCTAGTCATCTTGCTACTACTGCTGTAAATCTTCAGGAGGATCATCTAAGTTCATGGCATCGCGTCGAAATCGATCCAACAAGCTACGCTCGCTCATCAGCCTGAAAACGGCGATCGCATTGGCCTGCATTGCTCTAATTGGGTGGTTTTCGGCAGCTTTTGCTCTGGACAATAAGCAGGTCTTTTTACCTGGAGAGACCTCTGTGGGCCATTACCTGGTTGAAGCCTCCTGCAGCTCTTGCCATGAGGGCTTTAAGCCTGTCACCAATGACACCTGCATGCGCTGCCACGAGGCAGAACTAGCGGAAGATGCCCACGGCCCCCAGAAATTTGGGGATCCGCGCTGGGCTGCCGACTTGGCCAAAATTGAGGCCCTCACCTGCACCACTTGCCACAACGAGCACGTCCATATGTTCGACCGCGGCGTCCACCTCCAGCCCGACTTATGCATGGCCTGCCATGAAGGCATCATTGCGGGCGACCTCAAAAGTCATGACGGCTTTACGCCCGACGGATGCTGGACCGCGGCCTGTCACAACTACCACGACCACCGCACCATTTCCACCGGCTTTTTGCGGAAAAACCTGGACCAGCCGCCGATGCTTCCGGTTCAGGTGGTGCCCAATCGGGTGGTGACAACGGAGCTAGAGCGCTCGCCAGCAGCGGACCTGGGTCAGGAATTCCTGGGAGGTCAGGCATGACGCGAGTCGTCAAAGGATTTGTGGCTAGTCTAATGGCCTTGGTGCTGTTGGTCGCTTGGGGCGAGCCCGTTTGGGGGGCTGTGGATCAGGCCGCTGTGACCGAAAGCACCCAGCTTTGGAAAACCAGCGCCCATGCCCTAAATGACATCAACTGCTCCAGCTGCCATCAAAATGACGAGACCAAAGCGTTTGTCGCCAACCCCACCTACGAGAGCTGCCAGTCCTGCCACGAGCAGTCGGTGGATACCTTTTTGCTAGGTAAGCATGGCATTCGTCTTCTGGAAGATGAGTCTCCCTTGAGACCCGCCATGGCGCGACTGCCGATGAAGCAGGTTGCCCACAATATGCAAATGACCTGCAGCACCTGCCACGATGCCCACTCGGTAAACACGGTCCAGGCCGCCGTAGACTCCTGTCTCACCTGCCACAACGACACCCACTCTCTCAACTACGAAAACTCTCAGCATGCCCAGCTGTTTGCCGCTGACCTAGAGCTACCTCGCCCCTCCGGCAGCGCGGTGAGCTGTGCCACCTGCCACCTCCCTCGCCACGAGGTGCAGCTTGGCGGCGAGGCGGTGGTCCTGGTCAACCACAACAACACCTACACCCTGCTCCCCCGCGATCGCATGGTGGGGGAGGTGTGCATGAACTGCCATGGCGTGGAATATAGCTATAACAGCATTTTTGACGATGATCTCGTGGAGGCAAACTTCGATAAGCCGCCCACCCTATCCCTGGAAACCTTTGACTTGGTGCGTGAGCTGGAAGAGCGGCGCAGCGATCAAGGTAGCACTCCCAGCGAGAGTGACCCCAGCGAGTAGATGCCGTCAAATCCAGCGTTCGCTTCGACGAACTTACCCCATACGCTGATCCCCGTTACAAGGACGCGTCCCGATTCCCCCACATACGAAATGTGTTCAAATCACTCAAGGAGACAACCATGGCAATTTTAGACAAGTGGATGAGCGCCATTCGCACCCGAACGGTGGCATTCATTGCGATTATCCTGGCGATCGCCGTCACGGCAATTTCCTGCAGCAGCAGCGGCGGTGGTACGACCACTGAAGCCTCTGCTGGCATTGCCCCTGAACTCGTAGCCGACTATATCCATACCGTAATGGCTGCAGACCGTACCGCCTATACGAAGCATGTGGTCAACCGAGTAAAAACCCTAGAGGGTAAAGCCAAGGAGTCTGGCGTGCTTGAAGTCGAGTCCACTGAAGGCTGGCAGCAAACGGATGGTATTCCGCTTCCTGCCCAGATGTTCCGCCTTGGATCGGAAATCGCCAATGAGTCTGGCTACTTCACCTATAACCTGATTTCCCCCTGGTACATCAACGACAGCCACGCCCCTAAAGGAGAGTTTGAGGAAACTGCGGTTCAGACCATGATCGACACTGGGGAGCCTGTTAAGGAA
>JBARYO010000144.1:0-2169 GCA_049647905.1 Elainellaceae cyanobacterium
GGCAACACCATATCAGTGGGGCGCATGGCTTCTTGAAGCGACCCCACTGCCGATGCCGAAATCAAGTACCTGACGCCCAGCTGCTTCATCGCATAGATATTGGCGCGGAAGGGGAGTTCTGAGGGAAGGAGCCGATGGCCGCGACCGTGACGCGCCAAAAACGCGACCCGAGCGCCTTCTAGCGTTCCTATCATAATGGCGTCAGATGGGGCACCAAAAGGCGTATCTACCTGGACCTCTTCAACGTCTTGCAGCTCGTCCATCTGATAGAGTCCGCTGCCGCCAATAATGCCAATGGTTACGTCCATACTGCGCCTTTTCCATGTCTGCCCAAGCATTCTACTGACATGGAATTCCTAAACGCAACCAATAGCGGTCCTTGCGAGGCACGAGTCGACATTTGGCCCAATCGAGAAGGACTATCTAAGCGGGCTGCAGAAGCCAGATACCGCTGTAGGTTGCACCGGAGTCATCGGGCTGGACTAGGAGGAAGTGAAGGCCTTTGCTGCTCTGACATCGCGTCTGGAATGTTCGTCCTGCCTGAGCTACATCACCATCTTCAAATGTAGCTAAAACCCAACGATCGCACAGTCCTGCCTCCAGAATCAGGCCGTCTGGTGGGCCTGGGATATAGCTCAGACTCACGGGATTTTGCTCCTGCAGCCAATGGGCCAGACGCATTGACTGCCGACCGCCGTCAATAATTACACCAGGGATGGGGACGTCTGAGGCCAGCTTCAGGGTCAAGGGATGCAGGAACGAGGGGGTATGTCGGACGGGAATAGGGTTGTCGTCGATGAAGTCGATCAGCTCACCGGCAGCGATCGCCCCAAATCGCCAGCGATCGCCCCACAACTGCTCTGGGATAGGTACGGGAGGCGGTGAATCAATGAGGGTGGGCGCGTAGGGTTCACCACTGTAAGCCGCCATCGACTTATAGATATCGATGCGATCCTGCAGGTGGGCTTTGAGCAACGGGGTGCGCCGGGTTGCAACGACGGAAACGGATAAAGGCTGCGCCGCCGTCTGGAGCAAGCTAAGGCACTGGGGCCGGAATACTTCGATCTGCTCAGGCCGCCTATGGTGCTGTAAGACCGCCTGCAGCTGCGCCGTGAGCCAGGAGGCCGTTGCGTTGCTCTGTAGGCAAAACCCATGGGCAACGAACTCGTCTTCTGGGCAGCAGAGGACGAGTTCCCACACCGGTTGGTCCTCATCCCTGAGCGGGCGGCGGTAGAAATCAGCCTGCCAGGTGATCATGGGGCGTCCTCTATTACTTTGAGCCGCGCTTCCAGCTGGGCTAGCTGCGCCTGCAGCACAAACACATCTTGGCGGGTCTCAATCACCAAGGTTGCGAGCTGGTCGTAGCTTGGCGCGATCGCGGCCTCGGAAGCGGTTTGGGAAAGCGGCTGTACTGGTTCCTCAATTGCGATATCTTCTTGCCGCTGCAGCCGATTCATTTGCCCGCTGAGCTGATTAACCTGGGACTGGAGCGATCGCATGTCGCTTTCAATGCGAGACAGGCGGAACGAGATCTGTTGACTACCTTGGCTCCGGGCAGGGTAAGGAACCAAGACAGTCAGCAGCAGCGCTACGGCGACGGCAAACCAGAAGCGTCTAAACCAGACAAAGCTAAAGCTTCGCGCCACACTCAGGACAGAAGTTATGCTTCGAGTGATTTTCCGCACCACAGCTTCCACAAATCAGAGAGGTTGGCTCACGCTTTGGCTGCTCTGGTAGCCCCAGCATATGGGCATTGCTCTTGCCAGGCTCCACCATCGGATAGCAGTTTTCGTCCCGCTTCACATGGACATCCATTAGGACAGGGCCGTCATGAGCTAGCATGTCGGCGATCGCCCCTGAGAGGTCTGAGCGGTCATGCACCACAATGCCGCGGACGCCGAACGCTTCTGCCAGCTTGAGGAAGTCTGGCATGCCCACCTCCATATTGGAAGAGGAATAGCGTTCGCCAAAGAAGGCCTGCTGCCACTGGCGTACCATACCTTGCCAAGCATTGTTGATCACCACGGTTTTGGCTGCGATGCCGTACTGGGCTAGGGTGCCTAGCTCTTGAAGGTTCATCTGAAAGCTAGCGTCACCGCTAATACAGATCACATCTTCTTCGGGCAGGGCCACTTTCACTCCCATGGCTGCGGGCATACCGTAGCCCAT
>JBARYO010000145.1:0-3468 GCA_049647905.1 Elainellaceae cyanobacterium
GTGCGCAAATAGTTTAGCAGCGACGTCTTCCCCGAGCGCCGCTGACCAATAATGGCCCCGTTCTGCAGCGGATGGGTTTTCAGCAGATTAAACAGCCGCTTCACCACCCGCCGCCGCCCAAAAAAGCGGCTCGGATGCGAGATAGGCGTCCCAGTCACGAACGGCGACTCCTCACTGAACACCAGCGGCACCTGACTTCCGTTCTCTACCCCAGCACCAGAGCGCAAAGAACGGCCTACTTTTTTGCCAGCGCCTCCACCACCCGCCGCAGGCCCCGCACCACATCCAGCAGCGCCTCGTCCTGGTCTCCCCAAGACACCACCGGCTTCGCGTCCTTCGGCAGCACCTGCAGCTTACTAAAGGGGGTGCCCTGCCAGTCACAGGGCTTCATAATCACCGGAATCACCCGCGCCGTGCCCTCTTCGTGGCGCGCCATGGCCCGCTGCATCTCCTTGTCAAAGCAATACTCCGAGGCAATAAAGCGGGGCGTAATCAGCAGCAAAATAATGCCCGCCGACTCCAGCCGCGCTTTAATTTCCGCGTCCCACTCGTCACCAGCCTCTATCGCCCGATCCTGCCAGGGGGTGATCTTGCCCTGTCGTCTTAGGTTCGCCAGGTGAACATAAAGCTCATTTTTCAGATCCTCATCCTTGTGGGAATAGGAAATGAAGACCTCAATTGGGCTATCGGACTCGGAAGTGGAAGGCAGCGACATAGCAGGAAAGTCAACAGATTGACGGGTGGGGAGGTGCCCACCGCATTAATTATGGCCTAGGGAGAGGGAAATTTAGGCGATCGCCCTGCCGTGACGGCGCTTACCCCGACAATGCCATACCCACAAAGCGGTAGACCTGATTCCTCAGACAGAGCCTCTCGCGAAAAAACTCACCTATGATTAGTTCTCTGTATTAGTCGCGATGACAACGGGAGATTTTTATGGCGGGTAAGAATTCTGGCAAAGCTGGCAAGAAGGCTAGTAAGAAAAACAAAACTGAATCAGAGCCGCGCCCCAAACCTGAAGACATCGACGCCGAGCAGCTTCCCTATCCGGCCAGCCAGGAGGACATGGAGTTGACGCCAGATAGCGACCTGTCCAACTATAAAGCAGCGGGTAAGCTCACCGGGAAAGTGGCAATCATCACCGGGGGAGACTCGGGCATCGGTCGCGCGGTGGCGATCGCCTATGCCATGGAAGGGGCTAACGTTGCCATTCTCTACAACGTGAATGACGCCGATGCCGAAAAGACTAAGAGCATGGTGGAAGAGCGCGGTGGCCAGTGCCTGCCCATCAAGATGGACGTACGCGAGCCGGACACCTGCGAGGCTGCGGTGGCCAAAACCATGGAGAAGTTTGGCCATATCGATATTTTGGTCAACAACGCCGCGTTTCAGATGGTGAGAAAAGACTTGGCCGACCTAACCATCAAGCAGTTTCGTGAAACCTTCGAAACCAACATCTTCGGCTACTTCCATATGTTTAAGGCTATCCAGCCCCACATGCAGGAAGGTGATGTAATTATCAACACCGGCTCCATTGTCGGCAAAATTGGCAAAGAGTTTCTGGTCGACTACGCCTCCAGCAAAGGTGCCGTTCACACCTTCACCAAATCCCTAGCCCAAAACCTAGCTGCAAAGAAAATTCGGGTCAATGCTGTCGTACCAGGCCCGGTCTGGACCCCCAACATTCCCGCCACCATGACCCCCGACCAGGTGGACGGGTTCGACAGCGCCAACGCCATGAAACGTGCCGCCCAGCCCGAAGAGCTAGCTCCAGCCTATGTCTTTTTGGCCGCTGAAGACAGCAGCTTTATGACGGGTGCGCTTGTGGATGTTACCGGAGGGCAGCTCTCTAATTAGCATTACAGCAGCTTTCTCCCTTAACTCCCCATACCTGAAAGCGGTCCCTTTATAGCAAAGGGGCCGCTTTCAGTTATGGAGCCCTCATAGAGGACTCTGACAGCTGGGCCTACATCATGCCCATGCCGCCCATGCCAGGCATACCGCCCATGCCACCCATACCGCCCATGCCGCCCATGCCGCCCATATCAGGGGCAGCAGCAGCGCCAGCGGGTTCGGGCTTCTCAACCACAAGAGCCTCAGTGGTCAGCACCATACCCGCGATAGAAGCCGCATCCTGCAGCGCGGAGCGCACCACCTTAGCCGGGTCAACAATCCCGGCCTCGATCATGTCCTCTAGTTCGCCGGTTAGGGCGTTGTAGCCTTTGTTGCCATCGAGGGCACGCACCTTCTCAACAATGACGGAGCCTTCTGCACCAGCGTTGTCGGCAATCTGCCGTAGGGGTGCTTCCAGCGCCTTGATGACGATGTTTGCGCCAATCTGCTCTTCAGCGGAGAGACCTTCTTTCAGGCCCTCTACGTTTTGTGAGAGACGGATCAAGGTTGTACCGCCGCCAGGGACGATGCCCTCTTCTACTGCAGCGCGGGTCGCATTCAGCGCGTCCTCGATGCGTAGCTTGCGGTCCTTCAGCTCGGTTTCAGTCGCTGCACCCACTTTGATGACAGCAACGCCACCCGCTAGCTTGGCCAGCCGCTCCTGCAGCTTCTCTTTATCGTAGTCAGAATCGGTCTCATCCAGCGATCGCCGAATTTGACCGATGCGCTTTTCGATATCCGCCTTATTGCCCGCCTCTGAGACGATGGTAGTGGTGTCCTTAGTACAGGTCACTTTCCGCGCCCGACCCAACATGTCAACAGATACGGTATCTAGACTCAGGCCGATTTCCTCAGAAACCATCTGACCACCCGTCAGCACTGCAATGTCCTGCAGCATGGCCTTACGGCGCTCGCCAAAGCCAGGGGCTTTCACAGCTGTTGCGTTCAGAACGCCCCGCAGACGGTTGACCACCAGAGTTGCCAGCGCTTCACCGTCAATGTCTTCTGCAATAATTAGCAGCGGCTTACCTTCTCGGGCAATTTTCTCAAGGATGGGCACAAGATCCTGAATGCTGCTGATCTTCTTGTCGGCAATGAGGATCAACGCATCTTCAAGGTCGCAGACCATGCGCTCTTGGTCAGTCACGAAGTAGGGAGAGATGTAGCCCCGGTCGAACTGCATCCCTTCAACGACTTCGAGATCGGTACTGAGAGACTTGGATTCTTCAACGGTAATCACGCCGTCTTTGCTGACCTTGTCCATGGCCTCAGCAATCATGGCTCCCACTTCCTCATCGTTGCCTGAGGAGACTGTGGCCACCTGAGCAATTGAATTGCCGCCGATGGGCTGGGCCATTTGCTCGATTTGGAGCACGAGCTTGTTGACGGTCTTTTCAATACCGCGCCGCAGGCTGACCGGGTTAGTGCCAGCTGCAACGTTTTTGAGGCCCTCGCGGATCAGGGCCTGAGCGAGAACCGTCGCCGTTGTCGTGCCGTCACCCGCAATATCTTTGGTTTTGGACGCCACTTCCCGAATCAGCTGAGCGCCCGTGTTCTCTAGAGGATCCTCTAGCT
>JBARYO010000146.1:0-1852 GCA_049647905.1 Elainellaceae cyanobacterium
GGCTTATTGTTCGCTGTCTCAATCCCCTCATCCGGGGCTGGGCCAATTACTACCGCCACTAGGTTTCTTCGGCAGTGTTCAAACATCTCGACGAGTGGATGCGAGTGCGTCAATGGCGATACGTCAAGCACCGACATCCAAACAAGACTAAGCGCTGGTGCTTCCAGCGCTACTGGGGCTACTTTGACCCGAAGAACCACCCAACCAGGATGGCCTTCGGTGATAAACCCTCTGGCCCCTTGTCTGTTGAGGTTCTCCTGGTTTGCTATCGAGCGACACATTATTGTCAAAGGTACCGCCTCAATCGATGACCCTATGCTCAAAGACTACTGGCAACGGCGGCAGGCCAACAAAGCTAGCCAGCTTACGCCTAGTCGTCAGCGCATCGCGCAGCAGCAGAAGGGTTGTTGTCCAATTTGCGGTGAGCCTCTCGCTAACGATGAACCGCTTGATGTCCACCATCGTCTTCCTAAGACAAAAGGTGGTCTGGACACCTACAGTAACCTGGAGATGCTTCATCTGTTCTGCCATCAGCAAGTCCACGCCGAATCACATCAAGCTGGGTCTGCTTGAGCCGTGTGCGGTGAAAGCTGCACGCACGGTTCTGAGGGGAGGGGGTGGCGGTGACGTCACCTTCTTACCCGACATCCGGACAGCTAACTCTGTCTTGGTGGCTTAGGGGCCACATGTTGCTACCGACAACATGCGGCTCCGCCCGACCGAATCTTTGGGAGACTAAAACCATGGGACACGGCTCATAGCTCCAGAGAATAGATCATTTGCGCGTAGGTGGCAAGGGGTTATTTAGGTGGATGCAGCCCCGCCACTGCTAAGAGACGCCGCAAGTTAACGACTCCAATGCGATTTAGCGCCAGCGCCTCAACTGTGGCGCGACCGCATGGCGTTTGCCCTACGACTTGAGTGGCATCTTCGTTCCAGGCAAAATGCTCCTGCCAAATGTCTTTACGTGGATTAAAGAGCGCTACAGCCTTGTTGGTTACCGGGTCAACAGAAGCCGTCTTTGTAGATTTACGGCCATTACAGCCAAAGCAAGCCCAGGCCAGATTTTCTGAGGCCGTCGCGCCGCCTATCTGGCGAGGTCGGATGTGATCGATCGTAAAGCTATCGGGAGAAAAAGCTTCGGGGCAGCGGCAATACTCGCAGAGTTGCTTTGCTCGCTGAGCGACTTCTCGCCTGAGACTCGGCGAGACCCGTTCAGACTCAGGCGGCACTTGAAGATGGCGAAAACTGCTGGTTTAGCATTGGTAGATCTAGGTCTTTCAGCTGGGCCAGCGCAATCAACGCTTCTAGCCGCTCAACGCGGTACTGCTCTAGACGGTCTTCGAATCCAATCAGCTCTTGGTGTTCAGATTCCGATAGCTCACCCCACTCGCAGCGGGTGCGAAGGCCATCGAGCCGGGTTTGCTCTGGTTCGGGAAGGCGGCGCTGAATGGTGGCCAATAGGTGAGATTCTTCGCGGGTAGCCCCCGCTGCTGGCTCCGTTAAGACTTCCAAGAGCTGGACTACGGCCTCAAGCTTGCTCTGGGGCAATTGATCTATTAGCAAGACAGCTCTCTGGCGGATGTCGGCGACCATGGGTTCAGAGGAGTAAGGATTTCCTTTATTTTACAGCGGGCAAACTTTGATTTTGGCAAATGGATACGGCTAGCTAGATCCCAACATAGGAGCCAGTGACTTAACTAGGGCGATCGCCTTTTGGCGCTATGGGCGATCGCGGCAAAGATTCAGCCGGTTGCAGCTAGATGCTCGACCGCTGTTGGCGAAACCGATGATGCGCCGTCCTGATTGACTAAGGCCAGTTTGTTTTTCATACCGCCTCTCAGGCTAGAGC
>JBARYO010000147.1:0-3489 GCA_049647905.1 Elainellaceae cyanobacterium
GGCTAAGAGTTTGCCTGCTAGCGCTACCTTCGGCCTGGTGTGCCTTGCCCTAGTGAGCGTTCCCTTCATCAATCTGCTGGCGATTCCGGTTTGCGTTGCTGGAGGGACGCTCTTTGTCTGCGATCGCGTCCTGCCAACGCTACCGCCTCCCCAAGGGCGGTAGCCCCCAGCGCTGGAGGTCAAAGTCTGTTAGGTCAGCCAGCACCTGGTGGGCGCTGTCGTACTGCGCTGTAAATTCCGGCAGCTCAGGGACAGCCACTACCGCCATGCCCGCTGCCCGCGCCGCCGCCACACCCGCCAGGGAATCTTCGACAACAAGACAGCTGTGGGGCGGTGCCCCCAAGCGCTGGGCGGCAATCAGAAAAATATCAGGGGCGGGCTTGCCTGCCCCGATGTTAGGGTCATCCCCTGTAATGACGCAGTCAAACACGTCAAACCAGTCATGGTGGAGGGTCTTGAGTTCAAAATGCCGCCGCGCAGAGCTAGTGGCGATCGCCTGTTTGGTGCCACACCGATGTAGGTGCGTCACTAGCGCCTGTGCCCCTGGCTTGGCCTTCGCTTTGGGGTAGATCTGCTCCACCAACGCTGCTTTTTCGGCTAAATAGGCGTTACGGGTCAACGGTAGCGCTAGCCGGTCCACCAAAATTTGGGCCGAGTCTTGGGCATTTCGGCCCGCCGTCTGGGCCAGCGTATCGCGATCAAGGGATTTGCCGTAGCGGGCGGCAATCGTTTGGGCGATCGCGGCAATTAAGGGCTCGGTATCGAGGAGGAGGCCGTCGACGTCAAAGATGACGTGAGTGATAGAGGGCATTGGCGCACTTAGATGACCTCAGCCATCGTAGCTTTTATTGTGGCAGCTCCTGAATGAAGTAGCGTGAGGTGTTTTCAGTAGGCGAACGATACAGCGTTAGGCGGTTCCCGTTCTCTAGGTTAAACAGACGGTAGACCGCCTGAGTTGGGGTCAGCTGTTCTTCCCGTGGGATGCCGGCATTCTCTGGAAAGTAGCCACCCCGCTGTACTAGCGTATAGCCGTCCAAAATCGCGAAGGCTTCGTCGTAGATGGCCTGAAAATCTCCCGCGAAGTTGGGATCACTCTCGATATCGGCTAGCATCCCTTGAGACACAACAGTCGGGTCGGAAAAAGACATGTCTTCAAACAGCTCAAGCGGTGTTGTGCCGCTTGCTGTCTGAGTTTGCGCCAAAGCCGCTAAAGGAACTAGGGCGAGCGTAGCAGCCGCCATTGCGCACCAAACGCGAATCATCATGACCGTAACCCCGTCCAATAAGGTTTTATATCTATTCTAAAGTCCATCATCAGGTGGCGATCGCCGCCGCAAACAGCGCTGAGTGCCAGTGGAGGAAAAAACTCAGAACTGGCTACCGCTTCTGGACAAATTTCGACAGCCGGTCCAGCCCCTTGTGAATCTCTTCTAAGCTCGTGGCATAGGATAGCCGGATGTAGTCATCTGCCCCAAATGCGATTCCTGGAATCACGGCAACGTGGTGAGACTCCAGCAGCGCTGTACAAAAGTCCATTGAAGACAAGCCCGTTTTGCTGATGTTGGGAAACAGATAAAAGGCTCCATTGGGTTCGATGCAAGACAAGCCAGGAATAGCGTTTAGCCCATCGAGCATCACCCGTCGCCGCTTGGCAAAGGCGGTCTTCATCTCCTCAACGCAGTCTTGAGAGTTCTCCAATGCCGCGATCGCGCCGTATTGGGCAAAGGTGCAGACGTTTGAGGTGGCATGCCCTTGAATAGTGGTGGTCGCTTTGATGATGGGCTCAGGAGCTGCGAGATAGCCGACGCGCCAGCCCGTCATCGCATAGGCTTTGGCAAACCCGCTGCTGGTAATGGTGCGCTGAAACATCTCTGGGCTGACGGCCCCAATGCTCAGGTGCTCAGCCCCGTCATAGAGAATCTTCTCGTAAATTTCGTCCGAGACGGCCCAAACATCGGCGTCAATCAAAACCTGCGCCAGCTGCCGGATAGCCTCTGGCTCGTAAACCATGCCCGTGGGGTTTGAGGGCGAATTGAGCACAAAAAATTTGGTTTGAGGCGTGATGGCATTCTTCAGCTGCTCCGGCGTGATGCGGAAGCCGTTGCTCTCCTCGGTGGGCACAATCACCGGGGTTCCCCCTGCCAGCTTCACCATCTCAGGATAGCTGACCCAAAAGGGGCTAGGGATGATCACCTCATCCCCAGGCTCAATCATCGCCATCATCAGGTTGTACAGCGATTGCTTGCCGCCGTTGGTGACGGCAATGTTGCTGGGGGCGTAGTCAAGGCCGTTAAATTTCTGCAGCTTATGGGCGATCGCCTCCCGCAGCGCTGGCTCGCCTGCCACTGGGCCGTAGCGCGTTTTTCCCGCATCTAGAGCGTCCTTAGCTGCCTCACGAATATGGGCAGGGGTGTCAAAGTCAGGCTCTCCCGCCGTGAAGCTACAGACGTCGGTGCCCGCTGCCTTCATCGCATTGGCTTTGGCGGTAATAGCCAAGGTTAATGAGGGTTGAACCTGCTCTAGTCGTGCGGCTGGCGTCATATCCATTGTTCTGATCTCTTTTGCCCTAAAACAATTCTGCAGCACAGCATCAAGCTGATACCGCCATAGTTGGGTAACGCCGTTTTGCTGTGCCGCAGACTACTTAAATGATATTTAAGCTACGTTTACTCAGCGTACTTTAGCGCTCAAAGCGGAGCAACGTAATGTTAGGCAATCGTCACATTGTCAGAGAGATAGACGTCCTGAATGGTGTGAAATAGCTTGACCCCATCCTCGAAGGGGCGCTGAAACGTCTTCCGGCCCGAGATTAGGCCACAGCCGCCAGCCCGCTTGTTGATGACAGCGGTACGAACGGCATCAGCGAAATCACTTTCCCCCGATGCTCCCCCAGAGTTAATCAGCCCAGCCCGACCCGCGTAGCAGTTGAGTACTTGGTAGCGGGTGAGGTCGATGGGGTGATCGCTGGATAGCTCGGTGTATACGCGCTCGTCCGTGCGGCCATAGGCTTGCCCAGTGCCCTCCGCGACGGCCTGGTAGCCCCGGTTCGTCAGCGGGAGCTTCTGCTTGATAATGTCGGCTTCGATGGTAACGCCGAGATGGTTGGCCTGCCCCGTCAGGTCAGCCGCCGCGTGGTAATCCTGGTCCTGCTTGAAGGCGCTGTTGCGCAGATAGCACCAAAGAATTGTGGCCATACCCAGCTCGTGGGCGCGGGCAAAGGCGCGGCTCACCTCCTGAATTTGGCGGCTGTACTCAGCAGACCCGAAGTAGACCGTTGCGCCAACCGCCACGGCTCCCAAGTTCCAGGCTTGCTCCACCGTTCCGTAAAAAATCTGGTCATTTTCGTTGGGGAAGCTCAGCATCTCGCTGTGGTTGAGCTTGGCAATGAAGGGAATGCGATGGGCGTAGCGGCGAGACATGCTGCCCAGGACGCCTAACGTTGTGGCGACGGCGTTGCAGCCTCCTTCAATCGCCAGCTTGATGATGTTT